>JAGCTA010000090.1 GCA_017963875.1 Victivallales bacterium
CCGACGTTTCGTTTTGCAGTTCCTGGATTTTCTTGTCGCATTTTTCGCGTGTCATGGCGAATGGGTTCATTGAACTGACTGGATATCCCAGACGCCCCGCAATCAACTCATCCTTCTCTTTCTCTGTATCCGCTTTCTTGTTCTGAAGTTCAAGGATTTTTTCATAACTCTCCAAACCCGCCTTCGTTGCAATTAGTTTCAATGCCGATTTGGTAAGGTTCTTGGTGCGGCGACCAAACCATGACGTATCATTCCCTGAAAGGACATCATCGTAATCCGTGACAAGTTCATCCATGTTGCGCCAGATTGTCGTGAACTTGTCAGATTCGATTTCGGCATCAAGTATTGCCTCAGTATTTTCGCCTGCACGAGGTGCCAGTGCTGGCGCGCTGCTTGGGGTCTCGCCCCCCATTTTTTCTTTCACCATGATCGCAGAGCCCCGAACGGTCTCCTCAATGGCCGCACAGCCTGTTGAAATAAACGAGACAATTATGAAAACGTTAAGGAAAAACGATGTGTGGATATGAAAATTGAACATAACCGATACCTCTGGATGATTGTTGCCTGAATACAGTTCATACTTTTTTGAAACGCTCTATTCCCTATGAGGGTAGGTTCGACCTATCGAGGTCGTGATCCTTTTGTGGCATCTTTCCCCCAGGTTTCGCTTCGCTCAACCTAGGGGTACTGATATTTGATCCCTTCGGGGTATTTCACAGTCGCCTTGCATGTACAATTACTGATCCTCATGGGGAACAGAACCTTTTGAAAACTACTTGTAAATATATATCATTTTAGGCTTTCTTGCAATTAATATTTCACAGTGTAAAATATATTTTTAAAACATTTTCAACGCAATTCTTGAATGGCTTCAGGTAACAATCACATGGACGGTCTGCAGACAAAACAGGATTTTCCCATAGCGGTTTTGATAGATGCCGACAACATCAGTGCCAATGCGGCAGAAGAAATCTTCAGAATCGCTCAACGTCTTGGAGAGCCCATTGTCCGCCGTGCGTACGGAATGGTTGGATGTTTTTCAGATAGTTCTGGCTGGACAAAGATGCAGCGGACATTTGGAATCGTCGCACGCCCGCAGGTCAGTAACATCCCACACAAGAATGTCGCCGACATCGCTCTTGTCATTGATGCGATGTCCCTTCTTTACAAAAGTTCCTGCAAGGGCATTTGTATTGTTTCAAGCGACAGTGACTACACGGCACTGGCAGCAAGAATCCGTGAAGAGGGAAAAGTCGTCTACGGTATTGGCGACAACAGAGCACCAGAGAGTTTCCGCACCGCCTGCAATGCCTTCTTTGAATTGAAGGCACAGCAGAACAAACCAAGTCCTATGGCGAAATCAGTGCAGAATCCTTCTGACAATAAGGTATCCACGCCCGTCAAAAATGGAAAGCCTGCCTCTTTAGTTATTCCGCAAGAAATGCATTTCATTTGCCCGAGATGCGGGCATTCTCTTAAGGCTTCAAGAACGAAATCGAACCAGAAATGCAGAATATGCGAGAACTGCGCTGGAATGAGCATCAATCTTTCCGCATTAGACAAAATTTTCGCAGAGGAAGGGCTTAATGAACTATTGGATAAGGCTCGCAAGCATGAACAGGCGGGATGCGTCTGTCCCGATTGTGGGAATCAAATGAGCCTTTTGAAAGTCGCATGTGGCAAAAAGCACGTTGAGATAGATGTATGCGGCAACTGCAAAGCCGTGTGGTATGATAAAGACGAATTCGAATCGCTTGTACCAAACGATGGCATGCTTATTCCTACGGTTTCTGCTGGCAAGGCATACCGCCGTGAAATGGTTGTCGCGCTGACAGCCGACATACGGGAAGGTCGCCTGGTTTTATATACCCTTGAAAAACTAAAGAACGCATTGAAATGCATCTATCATGTACCGAATCCAGATATTGCCCCTATCATCGGAACTCTACAAGCCACAAAAGTCATCTCCGTTGACAGTAAAACAGGTAGTTGTAATCTTTATCAGAATATGGCTTGAGTGGAGGTTTTATTTATAAACGTACCGTTTGAAAAAGCGTCATTCGTGCCTGACACACAAAAAAGGGAAGCGACCGAAATCGTTTCCCTTTTTTATCCCAAGAGCGATTTCAGCAGATGAAACCGCCTTTATGCTGTGGGAATCACGCTATTACTTCTGGTTGACCAGGAGTCCATCGCCATAGACAAGGCTCTCGATGGAGATACCGAAGAAGGTGTTGTACCAAATCTTGTTGTTGTTCGCGCCAGTGGGTGTGCGCAAAGAACCGCAGCCAGTCAGAGCCATAAGAGCAACAGCAGCAGCAATCATCATAATCTTTTTCATAGTTTTACTCCTTTTTGTTAAGGGTGTTTTCTCAGTCTGCACCTTGCAGACGGTGTTATGTTAATGCTATTTTGGGGAAAGTCAAGAGATTTTTCAAGGAAAACTGCATTATTTCACCCCAAGTCAAGCCTTCCTTAAGTTGTTTTTATGTATTCAAAATAGAGGTTTCGAGTTGCGAACACGCCTCACCGCAGCCTGATTTTCGGCAAGAGTCCTTGCACAGGGCAAGAATCAGGGCATGATATTCGCCATAAAGATCCAAGTCCACAGGCAAAGCGTCCATAAATTCTTTTTGCAAGGCGTCATACGGCATTTTCCCATTAAGACGCAAATGTCTTTCAGCCACACGTCTCGTATAGGCGTCAATAATGAAAACAGGCTTCTTGAATACATACAGCAGAATATCGTCTGCAGTCTCTTTTCCAACACCTTTGACAGAAAGAAGCAGACGACGCATTCCCCAAATATCCTTTGATTTCAAAAACTCATTTTCATGCGCAAGAAAGAATGTCGCCATTTCCTTCAAATAGACGCTCTTCTGCATGAAGAACCCCGCAGGACGAATAACCTCCCGCAAATCATCATCCGATGCAGACAAAATGCTTTCTGGAGTCGTCCAGCCTGATTTCTCTAGATTCGCCAAGGCCTTTTCCACATTTGCCCAAGCCGTGTTTTGGGTAAGGATTGCTCCTGCGACAATTTCCCATCGGTTGCCGCTCTTGCATGGCCACCAATGTTGTTCTCCATAATAATCAAAAAGTCTATGGTAAAAATCCAATATCATGAAATCCTCTCATTCCGTCTCGCCTGCGCCCCAAAACGCCATGGAAAATGCCTGTTCGTTTTTTTTCATGGATTTTCATATCCCGACTGTTGGAATTTTAATCATATCAGTAATATAGTACATAAATGACTGATGGATAAATACGCCATCAGCAATTTGTCTTTTTCAATCAACGACAAGACGAAAGAAATTCGTCGCTTCGTGCTGAAATCTGCTCATTGGGAGCATATTGACAGCCGAAGTCAAAACGACTGTTTTCAAGGAGTTCCAGTGGAAAATCCGACCATCAATCTCAACATCGCCAAAACTGAAACCGCCCCATGCAGCCTGGCACTGAAAGTCGAGGTGCTTCCTCCGCGAGTTCAGAAAACTTTGAGCGAAGTCATTGCCATGTTTTCCCAACAGGTCAAGATTCCAGGTTTCCGCGCAGGTAAAGTCCCTGCCAACGTCATTCTCAAGCGTTTTGGGAAAGATGTTGTCCTGGAAACCAAAAAGAAACTAATTGGGAAAGCCTACGAAGATGCAGTAAAATCAGAAAACATCAATGTCATCGGCGAACCACAGATCAAGGAATCCGATGAATACACCCTAGACCAGAAGACATCCTTCAATGTCACTTTTGACTTGGAGACAGCGCCTGTTTTCAATCTTCCCGATTACAAAGGCCTCAAGTTGACGAAAAAAGCCATCGTCATTTCCGATGAGCAGATTGACAATGCAATGGCTGAATTGCAGGAACGCAAGACCCAATATGAAAAAAGCGAGCAGCCTGCGGCAAAAAACGACATGCTGCGCGCGACCTACACTGCAACAGTCCCAGAAGGCGTGGAAGTGACAGACAAGTCAAAGTTCATCCTGAATGGCACGAACAGTTGGCTTGTACTCAAAGAGCCAGAAATGCTTCCAGGCATGGCGGCGGCGCTGGAGGGAGCGACCGTCGGCGAAGAGCGTGATGTCAATGTCACTTTCCCTGAAAGCCACTACAATAATGAGGTCGCTGGCAAGACATTCAGTTATCATGTGGTAGTCAATGAAATCCACAAGGCGAGTGTTCCCTCGCTTGAGGAAGTGGCAAAATCCGTCGGATGCGAATCAGTGGAGCAGTTGCGCACTCGTATATCCGAGAATATGAAGCAGCAGGCTGAAAATGCCGAAAAATCCAGCATGTGCCATCAGGTGGAAGATTTCCTGAAGAACGCTGTGGACTTCCCGCTGCCTCCGAAGACATTGGAGGCTCAGAAGAACGCCATCGCTGGGCAAAATTATCAGGCTGAACTCCGCAGAGGCGCGACAAAGGAAGAACTCGAGCCGAAGAAAGAGGAAATGCTTGCCGCCGCCGAGACGGAAGCAGCCAACCAGATTCGCCTTGATTTCACGATCAATGCCATTGCAGACGCAGAGAAAATCGAAGTTTCCCAGGAGGAACTGCTTCAGACCATCAACCAGTTTGCAATGATGCAAGGAATGAAACTGGATGAAATGATTCGCAAACTCCAGAAAGAAGGGCGGATCATGACCATGATGCACAGCATCCGCATGCAGAAGACACTTGAGGCGATTGTCAAGTTGGCCGATGTAACGGAAATCGCATGAGCATCATTCGAATGCTTTTGAACTCATGAATTTGATACTGCACTGAATAAAAAAAGCAGTTGCTGGCGTATTTAATTCTGTTCGACGAGCCTGGAGGATGTTCCATGATGTCAATGGGCATTTTCCAGGCGAATTTATCTTTAACGTGAATACCTGGGGATACAACAATGAATGAAAGAGACAACTACTACGTGCCGTTTGTTCTTGAGCAGACAGCACACGGCGAACGTCAATATGACATATACTCAAGACTTCTGAAGGACCGCATCATCATGCTAGGCACTGCCATTGATGACAACATCGCCAATGTACTGGTCGCCCAGTTGCTTTTCCTTCAAAGCGAAGACCCAAAGAAAGACATAAGCCTTTACATCAACAGCCCTGGCGGCAGCGTCTCCGCAGGGCTTGCCATTTATGATACCATGCAGATGCTTTCCTGCGACGTATGCACCTACTGTATCGGTCAGGCAGCCTCCATGGGCGCAGTGCTTCTGGCCGCTGGCACGACAGGAAAGCGCTATGCATTGCCCAACTCGCGAATTATGGTCCACCAGCCGCTGGGTGGCTTTGAAGGCTCCGCAGCCGATGCTGAAATCCATGTCAAGGAATTGCTGAAGTGCAAGACGACGCTCTATGGCATCCTTGCCAAGCATATTGGCAAGCCTGTTGAGCAGATTACGAAGGATTCCGACAGGGATTTCTTCATGTCTGCCGATGAAGCCCAGGCATACGGCATTGTCGATAAGGTCCTTCCACCGAGGAATCGCTGATAATCGACTCCATAATCGCCCCATATTCCCCTTTGATTGTATTGACAGCAAACACAATCGCCCACCGATTGTCCTTTTATCAAACGTTCTATTTCCAATGAGGGTCGGTAATTGCAACAAAGCCATGGTGGTAGATCAAAGACCCCGAAGGGGTCAAATATTAGAAACCCCAGGTTGAGCGAAGCGAAACCTGGGGGAAACCGAACCCAAAGGATTCCGACCTCGAAGAGGTCGAACCTAACCTCTTGTGGAACAGAGCATTACAAAAAAACAGTTTTATCAATGGCAAAATCATCTTCCTCACAAACAGCGCATTGCAATTTCTGCGGACGCAGTGAACATGCGGTTGAACTTCTCCCCTCCCCCGACATGTCAGCCTTCATTTGCACTGATTGCATCATGATGGCATATAATCTAATTGGCTCCCCAGATGATTTGGGGCATGTTGAAGAAAAAGCCAAGAAGAAAAACGCCAAGGGAAATACCCCGTTTGTCCCCAAATTGACGACGCCAGCGGAATTGAAGGCGCACATGGACAACTACGTCATCGGTCAGGAAAAGGTCAAGAAAATCCTCTCCGTTGCCGTATATAACCACTACAAGCGCCTGAAGCACTTGTCCACCATCAAAAACGGTGATGTGGAAATCGACAAATCCAATGTTTTGCTGATTGGACCGACGGGATGCGGCAAAACCCTGCTGGCACAAACCATCGCCAGAAAACTTGATGTGCCATTTGCAATCAGCGACGCAACGACGCTGACGCAGGCTGGCTATGTCGGCGATGACGTCGAGAATATTCTTGTCCGCCTGTTGCAGGCGGCGGATTATGATCTGGAACGTGCTCAGGTCGGAATCGTCTATATTGATGAAATCGACAAGATAGCCAAACGTTCAGACAACGTCTCCATCACGCGGGATGTCTCAGGCGAAGGCGTTCAGCAGGCGTTGCTGAAAATCATTGAAGGCTGTGTATCGAATGTTCCGCCTGAGGGAGGGAGAAAACATCCTGACCAGGCATATATCCATGTGGACACCAGCAACATCCTGTTTATCTGCGCAGGCGCGTTTGTCGGTTTGGACACCGTTATCCGCCGTCGTCTCGGCGAGCATGTCCTGGGTTTTGGGAAAGAACTCGAGGAAGGGAAAATCGACTTGTCGGACACGACTCAGAATGTATTGGGTCTGGTCGAGCCAGAGGACCTTCTGAAATTCGGCATCATTCCTGAATTCATTGGCCGCCTACCAGTTGTCGCCGCATTGGACAAGTTGACGAAGGATGATTTCATACGAATTCTCACAGAACCGAAGAACGCCATTGTCAAACAATACCAGAAAATGTTTGAAATGGAAAACATCTCGCTTGTATTTCCAGATGCCACCTTGGATTCCATCGCGGAGAAAGCAGTCCAGAAAAACACGGGTGCCCGTGGGCTCCGAGCCATCATGGAAGATGTCATGCTTGACATCATGTATTCACTCCCAGGTTCTGGAATCACGGGAGAAGTTACCATCACACCCGAAATGATTGAAAAACGCTCATCGCTAATGGCACTAAAGAAATGAAACGCTTCACGACCAGGCTTTTCAGCATCTTGCTTACTTGCTTTACGCTCACATGCCTCTCGCAAAATCAGCAACTGAAGCGACCACCCGCACCTGTCATCCGCAGAATGCTCGTCGGTAAAACGCAATACCTGGCCATGGACGATATTGCAAAATTCTACGGTTTTGCAAAAAAACAAGACAAGAAAAACTATACTTATTCCTCCAAATACACGACTTTTAATCTGGCAGAAGACAGCCGTGAGGCGACTCTCAGCCAAGTTAATCTGACATTGGCATTCGCACCGACTGTTGTCAAAGGGCTTTTTGCGATCAGCCAAGCGGATTTCAATTGTTATCTGGAGCCAATTCTCCGCCCTCAACTGCTGCCCAAGAAAAACATCAGCCGAATCGTCATTGACCCAGGCCATGGCGGCAAGGACCCAGGGTGCAAAGGGGGAACGACGTTTGAGAAGAATGTGAATCTCGCTGTTGCGACAAAACTTGCGCAAGTGCTTGCAGCACGCGGCTATACTGTTGGAATGACACGAACAACCGACAAGTTTATATCCTTAAAGGAACGAGTCGCTTTGGCGACTAAATTCAAGCCAGACGTTTTCATCAGCCTCCACTGCAATGCGGCAGGAGCGACAGTACAGGGAATTGAGGTCTATTGCGCAACACCTCAAAATACCCCTGCGTCAGACGCAAAAGTCACTTCGACAAGATTATGCAAGGCAAACGCCTACGACAAGCAGAACGCATATATCGCCTATCAGACTCAGAAACAACTCGTCAACCTTCTTAAAGTGACGGACCGCGGCGTGAAGCACAAGCGCTACTCCGTCATCACAGACCTTGCGGCACCATGCATTCTCATTGAAATGGGATTCCTTTCCAACCAGACGGACAGAACACTTCTCACCACTCCCGCCCATCAGTTGAAACTGGCGACGGCAGTCGCCAATGCGGTTGACACATATAAAGGCGTTCTGGCTCCTCCAAAGCC
>JAGCTA010000091.1 GCA_017963875.1 Victivallales bacterium
CAGGCAAGGACTGTCTATGTCCCGGTGGACAAAGATAGTGAAAATTCTCTTATCGGCGAAACCTCGATGCTCTCCGGATCGGCATGGAAGGGAGATGAGGGCGTCTTATCGTTTTTCGACAAGACTTTTGAGATTCGCAGTGAAATCTTCGTAATTTCCGGGGATTATTCCTTGGAAGGAAGCTCTGTCACGCTTACTTTCAAAAAGGTACGCAATGAAACCACTGGTAAGGAAAAGCAGGGAGAAGATTCCCTCACGGGAGCTATTGAGGGCAACATCTTAACCATCCGGCTCGATAAAACGACAGCAACATTTCGCAGAATTGTTCCCGATGACACCTCCAATCATGTTCTTCCGGAAGTGACTGTGGTTAAATATGCCCCTGCCCATGTGACACCGGAAGATATCATCCACGCAAGTGATCTGGAGAATTTCAAGGCAACGGGCGAAGCAGATTTTGATATCGCCCCGAAATGCGATGAAAACTTTGCCCTCTGGCTGAACAGCCGGCTGCATTATCCTGCAGACTGCCTTTATGAAGGCACCGTGCTCACCATGTTTGAGGTTGGAACGGATGGAAAAGTCAGTGATGTCAGAATAGTCGTCGGTGTCTGCGAGGAATTGAATGAGGCGGTGAAAAAGCTTATCGGCAAATCTCCCGCCTGGACTCCGGCAAAGAAGGATGGCAAACCTGTTGCCACGATACTGTTCCAGCCTGTTGTGTTCAAGATCCGCCCCTCCGCTACGGCAGCTTCGACAGTTTCTTTGAACATCCGGGCCGATGGCAGCGTCGAAAGCGGCGGCAAGGTCTATGCGCCCGCACAGCTGAAGGAATTCATTGCTCCTCACAAGGCGGGAGAGCCGCAGACGACGGTGACCATAATGGCGGCGGACGATGTCCCCATGGGAGTTATCGATGACGTGAAAATGGAGCTGCGAAAATTAGAGTCCCTGAAGGTCCGCTATGCATCGGCCTCCGGCAAGGAGGGCGCCACCCGCCATATGCCTCCGCTCCCTCCCAGCCCGACAGCGAAAAAGGCGAACTATCCCGACGAACTGTTTCCCGGGGTGAAGCGCGAGAACATCTTCGTGGTGCGCATCAATTCGAACGACAAAATCTTCTTCGGGGACAAGCCCCGCCAGGATGATGGGGAGATGCTCCGGGTGGGAAAAGAGTTTCTGAGAAAACAGGGGAAGGATTCACGTTTCTTCTCCTTAACGGTGGACAGAGGAGCCAGCTATGGCGCTTACTCGCACATGCAGTCCTTGCTCTGGCAGATTTATGAAGAGGTCCGGGACGAGAAAGCGCACGATGTCTATGGAAAAAGCCTGCATGAATTAACTACTGACGAACAGTCTCAGATAAATCGGATGGTTCCGATGGGCATTTTTGAAGTGAGTCCGGAAGGTTGAAGCTGCTTAAAATACTAGCCACTTAATACTGCCACTGACTCATAATGAGAGGGTGGCAGTATATGTATTTTATTATAGACTGCAAATTTACGAAATACTGCGTCAGGGGGCAGAAAAAATAGTACTGGGCGGAATGATTACTGTCCCGAAGGAAACCCAGCAAATGTCAACAAATAAGTTACAAATCCGTATGATTCTTAAGCTATTATTTGCAGAATCCAGAAAAAGTTCCCATATTTGCATCAGAAAAGTCCTACTCGGGAGCGAAGGCCCTGGTTCCACCAAGGCGGTTTATGTAGCTCAAGCGGGGCTTTTTTTATTTTTTATTGTCGTTCCGGAACTCTGGCGTGGTGAACTTCCAATGCCGGTAAGGCATGCTCCAAAAGTCTTTGGGAACAGCAATCGGCGTTGTGTTGCTGATGTCAAACAATTCGATATTGTTGCAGTCTTTGATCTGTTCCAGAATGTGGAAGAATAACTGTTCCTTTGCGATGGTCCGATGTCCACGTTCAGTTGCTCCAGCAGAAATCTCCTCATTCTTCTTGTTGAGCATGAATGAGATGGACCCCAGGACAATGTCCATGCACTGCTGAATGGAATGTTTTCCAGAATTGATTTCCACCACGTCATCCATACGAATCTTTATCCCCGCCTTGCGGAAATGCGAATTCTTCTGCAGGGAGAAAATGTGGGATTTGAAGGCATCCCGTTGGTCCAAGGGGTATGGAATATCGTCGAAGTAGAGTCGAAGGAAGACAGGCTTCGGGCCATCGTGATAAGTCAAGCCGAAAGCATGCTTGACAAACTGATAATACAGAAGAGAGTACCGGTTATGGATCTTTTCTGGGCTTAAATCAGTTGGTGTCTGGGCTGTCTCACGAAACATGATACGGACTTTCAGGCGGTTTTCTTTCAATAAAGAGAAGAAAAGGTCCACAACCTGCTTGTATTTATCCAGGTAGTTGCCTGTGACTTTTACCCATTTGATTTCACCCTTCAGGTTCAGTTCTGCCTTCTTGGCATCAATGGCTGCCTTGATGGCGTCATAGTCCGTATTACGGACCAAGACGCCGCCAAAGAAGTCTGTATAGTATTTCCCGTCACTGACGGATTCGTCGCAATATATGATGTACTCCATGTACTCGGTTCTTTTTATGTCGGATACAAATTTACGAATCTTTCCAACCATAATGAAAGAGAGATAATGAGTCGCCGCATTATTTCCCCGTGACTTGTGATCTTTATCGGCTATCTTCGCTCCCGGTCGTGACATATATGCGACCAATTGACATACTGGACATATAGGTCGCAGATTTGAAACTGGGGAAGATCGCCCTACAGGTGATTGTAGGGGGTCTTTGATAGGGTGGATAGAGATGATCGTGTCTGCGGGCAGGTGACCCACTCCCGCTACCAAAACACAACATACGCAGGCGGACAAGTACAACGTCCCTTGCAACTGAAACAACTCACTATATGCTTCCGGCGCACTTCGATGCGGCGGTTTTTTCATTTTGCTGAAGCCTTACAGCATCGCTTCACAGGCGGATAAAACCCTTGTCATAGTCCGGCTACAAGTTGTGCACAAATTCCAGCATAGCGCAAAAATAAAACATTATTCTCATAATATCGGAAAGACCTGGAGATAAATGACTTGTCATTTCGGAAAGTTTGATTATTTTTATATCCCGGTTTTGAAATAATCCGGGCCATGGAAACAAAATATGTTTTTGTCACGGGAGGTGTCGCCTCCTCACTAGGCAAGGGAATCATCGCTGCATCCCTTGCAAAACTTCTTCAGGCGAGGGGGCTTCGTGTCACCATCCAGAAATTCGACCCCTACATTAATATCGATCCGGGAACGCTCAACCCCTATGAACATGGAGAGTGTTATGTGACGGAGGACGGAGCCGAGACCGACCTTGACCTGGGGCATTACGAAAGATTCCTGGGAATTCACACCTCAAAAGCAAACAACGTCACGACGGGGAAAATCTATCACACCGTTATCACCAAGGAGCGCGAAGGAGCATATCTGGGGAAGACCGTCCAGATTGTCCCGCATATTACCGACGAGATTAAACGGCGCATGCTTCTGCTGGGAAAGACAGGCGAATATGACGTGATTATCACCGAAGTAGGGGGCACAGTGGGCGACATGGAGAGCCAACCCTTCGTGGAAGCCATGCGACAACTCCA
>JAGCTA010000092.1 GCA_017963875.1 Victivallales bacterium
AATACACGGGCAAGGAAACGATTGACAATGCAGTCATGGCGTCGTACGGATTCTTCCCGTTCCCCGATGGCGTCGAAGTCGCCGCCAAGGCTGGCGTGACCGCGATCATCGCACCTTCTGGCTCGCTAAAGGATGCAGAAGTGATTCAGCGCGCCAATGAATTGGGCGTGGCGCTGTTCCATGCTCCAGAACGCGTCTTCTCGCACCACTAGGCATAGCGATTCTGTGTCGCCAACGCCGTTGGCGACACCATATAAAAGTCTGTAAGCAAACAACGCGCAGAGGTCTACCCCCGCGCGTTGTTTTTTATGTTCTCAATGCGCTCGTACTCAATTAGAATCATTGAATACTCAGACTTCTCGCTTCAGCATTGAGAGCGACAGCTCCACAAGCATACGATGCTCCGCGGAAGGCGGCATGACTCCATGCAACACATTCAGCGCCTCATTGAGCGTTTTCTCCGCGGACTTCTTCACGGATTCCACCGCGCCGCTCTCAACCATCAGCCTGCGCACCTCGTCAATATCCGCCAAGGTCAAATCAGGCTGGCCGTAAAGTTCGAGAAAACGCTTTCTTTTGTTTTCATCAAGTCCGTTGAGCGTGCGAACCGCCAGCAAGGTGCGTTTACCCTCGCGGATATCCGAGCCAACGGGCTTGCCCAGTTTTGCCGTGTCGCCAAACACGCCAAGCAAATCATCCTGATATTGGAATGAAATGCCGAACAGGTTTCCAAAACGTCCCATGGCGTTCACGCGGTCGTCATCGATGGAATTCAGGCCAAGGGAAGTCCCCGTCGCCGTGCTAAAACGAATCAGCGCACCAGTCTTGCCTGCAATCATGAGTTGGACAAGTGTTTCGGATACCTTTTCAAACGGCATGTGGCTGAATTCTACATCAAGTTGTTCCCCTCCAATAAGTTCGCGCCCCATTCGGCCAAACATTTTCATTACAATGGCTGGAATGATGGTCGGATACGACGAATGCATCGAACACATCGCCTCAACGGACATGCCTTGCAGCAAATCGCCCGCAAGAATGGCGACGCTTTCGCCATACTCCGCCGCCTTACTCTCCGAAAGGCCGAAAAACTCCACTCCTTCTCGTGCGCCGATGACATGCCCTGAAGGGCGTCCCCTGCGCAGCGAGTCATGGTCAATGATATCATCATGGATCAATGACCAGTTATGATACATTTCCACCGCCATCGCCGCTGGGACGACGTCGGCGGCCTTTCCACCGAACGCGTCGCTGCATAGCATCAGAAGCACAGGGCGAAGACGTTTTCCTCCATTGAGAAGATATCCCTTCAATACTTCCAGAAGATGCTCTGGAATAACCCCCTTGCATCTGGCCAGACGAGTTTCAAGCGCTTCGTTGACCATTTGCTGATATGCAGTCAAATCGGTACTCATTTTCCTTTGTCACCTTGTCTATTTTCAGCCTGTTAAATCGCTCATGACCATAAATTGCATGGAAACATAAAAAATACAAATATTTTCGTAGATTTTTCGCCAAAAATGACTGTACCTTTCCATTTCGGAGTTTATATTAATTATCAGCTTGATCCTGAAGCTCAAGCCACGATTACATTTGTAAGCATCCTGAAAACTCATCCTCCAAAGAAGCAAGTTCAAAAGAGTCATGACATTGATAACCATCATCGGGCGTGGTCATTCAGGGACCCGCGCAATATCCAACACCCTCGCCGCCAGCGGCGTCTACATGGGTGAACCGCTAAACAAATCCTGGGACCTCATTCCTGCCGAAGACATGTATGACGCATGCAGAATCTTCGCAAAATATGTCCGCTGGAATGGCGGATTGAATTGGAACTGGGATGACATCTTCACCATGGAAATTCCACGTGAATTCAAGGCGAAACTGTTTACCTTCCTGGAAACCGTGCTTACCAGCGACGCCCCCGTCAAAGGCTGGAAAATTCCTGAAACGACACTCTGTTTCCCATGGATTTCACGCATCTTCCCAAACGCTAAGTACATTTTCTGGATTCGCAACCCCAGGGATTGCATCCTTGGAGGACATTGCACGGATGACATGAACCGCTTCGGCGTCAGTTATCCCGACACCGACAACGACCGTCTGCGCCGTGCCTATTCATGGCGGTACCAATATGACCTTGTCAAAGCAACGCCACACCCAAAGAACTGGATTGAAGTCCGTCTTGAGGACTTTGTACTCAAGCAGGAAGAGACGCTTCAGCGCCTGGAGGATTTCCTTGGCATGAAACTCGTGCGCATTCCCGTCAAGCCAGAGGCCGTCGGAAGATGGAAACTGGATGACCAGGACGCCACCACAGGGGAAAACTATTTTGACATATTCGAGCCAGCAATGCTCGAATACGGCTACGAGATTCCCGCATCGCACTAAGGTTAACGCATTCATCATCAAACCACGTTCCGATTTCTGCGTAGATTTCACCATCATGAACTTCCGCCAAATCTTACGTGTTCTCTGGAGCATTGGAATGCTGCTCCACTTCGCAGCGGCAGCCCAGACGGCCTCGACAATTTCCGAACTATCCGCGTACATTCAGGAGGCGGAGGACAACAACCCCGCCATCCAGGAAGCACGGTGGACTGTCGAACAGGCGCTTATCAAGCACCAGGAACTGCTTGAGTTCCTAGATCCATCATTGTATGCCGCACTCGGCCATGCAGACAACTCCAAGGATGTCCCAGGCTCCAACCATTATAGTTCCACAACGAATGATGCCACCGAACTACAGACAGGCGTAGAAATTCCTTTTGCCGAGGGATTCTATCTGGCCATCGGGGGCGCCGAACGCATTCTTCATGGCCGTGAAGGGGATTCGCATATAACTCAGACGCTTGTCGGTGCACGCGTCCGCGTACCATTACTGCGTGACCGCGGCTTTGCGGAATTGGCAAACGACCGTGCCTTGGCGAAAGCCGAATACAACGCGGCGGTCGCCAACCTGCTCAAGCAGACGCAGATTATCCGCCGCAACGTCGTTCTGGCGTACATTGCCGCATACGAAAGCCAGATGTCCTACAAAGTCACGATTGAGGCGTCAGAGCGTTTCCGTCGTCTGGTTGACGAGGCCACGGAACTTGAACGGCTTGGTGTCATCCCCGCCTATCAGATTCACGACGCTCGCATGGACTACCAGATCGGTCTGGAGAATGAGGAAATCGCGAGAAACAAAGTCGAATTGAATCTGATTGCATTGTCAGCGGTGCTTGGCAAACATCGCGAGATACGCCTTCAGTTTGAAAACGATGACACGTTTCTGGTCACCAGGGCATCGGAGACGCCCGTCGTTCCGACCGTTAACCTGGAGCGTTCCTATGAAGCCCGAGGCTCGTATCTTGTGATTGAGAACACGATATCCCAAGTCCGTGCCCAAATACTTTCAGCCGAAGAAGAAATGAAGGACGACTTGTCACTGAATTTCGGCGCTGCTTGGCAGGCGGAATCGCATAACCGCGCCATCGGCACGCATGAACTGCTTGGAGATGAGCGGCAAGGGGCTGAAATCGCATTGGTTTGGAAGCGCAACCTTGACAACCGAGGACCACGCGCACGCCTCGCACGATACAACGCAAAAATCCAACAATTCAAACAGCAACTTCGAGCAGAGGCAATCTCCATTGAAACGGAAGTCCGAAATGAACTTAACAATCTCGCCACGGCGCGGCAGCGTCTGGAAATAGTCAACAAAGGCATTGAGGCGGCTGAAAAGACACTGGAAGCCGAGCAGGAACGATTCAAACTAGGTCAATCGACCTCCAGCGTCGTCACAGACGCTCAAAAGGATTTGACCAGTCTGAAACAACGGTTGACTTCCGCTGCCGCAGACTTGCTCCGTGCCTGGGCAAATCTACAATACGCGACAGGATACGACATTAAATAGTATTTAACTGACGCTCTTTTCCCCATAAGAGCAGATAATTGCATCACAAAACAAAGCAAAAACAATCTTCAATGAACACGAGGTGACATCATGCCATTGAACATTTTCGGACCGAAAAAAGACGAACCACAGGTAATCAAAAGCCAGACCGTGCTTGATATCGACACGGACTCTGGGTCAAATATGATGCTTTCCGATGAGCAGCGTGAAAACCTAGAACAGGACCTCGCCGTCCTCGGCGCTCAGGACGTCAAGGAAGAGAAAGTCCAGCAGGAAGCGGTCAAGGCGGTTGTCGAACAGGCAGAAGCCTCGCTTATCGAATTGCAGAAAATCAAGCTCGGCCGTTGCCCGAAATGCGGTGCGCACCTTTCCTCCCGTATCTCTGCAAATATCTGCGAAGAATGCGGATGGAACAAATACGACGTCCCGAAGTTCGGCAGAATCATCGTGCACCTCAAGGATGGTGAAACCGTCGAAGGCGAACACGGCTATGTTCTCAAGAACGGCTACTGCCTACTGACGCGCGGCGATGTCGTCTATGCGAAGTTTCCCCAGGATGCATACGCATGGATTGAATACAAATGGACGGAGGAGGAACTAGAGCAACGTCGCCGTGCTCACAATGCGCAATTGCAGGTTCCCTGCGGCTGGTGCGGTGCTGACGCGGATGTCAACAAGGATGGATTCCATCTGGTCCATATCGCGTTCGGCAGTTCGCAGGAGCGGTATTGCTTCTGCTCCGACGAATGCTACGAAGCCTTCCGCAAGATGTATCCTTCCCGCGTCCATCGTAATTGCTATGAGACCAACTGCAATGAGTGCAATCAATGCCTCAAGCGCTATGGAGACGAAGCCGAGGGCATCCGCGACCTCGCCAAAGACCGCATCCGCATGTCAAAATACAACAACTGACGACAAGACCGTCATCATAGGAATGCGGTGTTATCCGAATGACATTATCACCCCATAAACACATCAACTGAAAAGAAAAAACATGGGCGATCTACGTACAACTCAAGGGGAAGACCATCCGCTACCCCAAAAGGAACAGAGAATCAGGCGTATTCGTTTCATCATCATCACGCTTCTGATACTGATTGCGATTTTTCTCATCGGGGCATTCGTCCCTGTGCCACGATATACGCTGGCCGAAGGCTATACGACCACGCTTGACTGGTGCCAAGTCACGCCTCCCGCGGCTGGGCAGGTAAAGAAAGTCCATGTCCGCACAGGCGCGCGTATTGAGAAAAACGCTCTTCTTGTGGAACTCGACGACACTATCGAACAGACCAACCTTGCCGAGGCGAAAGCACAACTCGACAAAATCAAACTCGATATCGTCACAAAAGAAGCGGAACTTGACAACGACATCGACAAACGGCGCACATCAAAGAACAAGGAGATTCGCGACAACCTCATCGCCATTGACAACGCGCAAAACAAATGCGACTCAGCCAAGACCGACATCACTAACGCGATGAATCTCATTGAGAAGGAATTGACAAACCGAGACAGCCTCAAGGCAAAAATCCAGGTTTTCAGAAATGCCGAACTCGAACTCATATCCTCCAAGCAACGGGATATCAGCCTCAGACTGGAACTGGAACTCATTGCACGCGATGAAGAAAAGAATCAGAAATTGATTCAGGCGCTCCGCCAGCAGATCACGTCGCAACAGGAACGCATCAACCGTCTGGAAGCGCTTCTTGACCAGAAGAAAATTCGCGCTCCGCAAGGCGGCTATGTCATCAAGCACACATTCGAGGAAGGGGAAAACCTTCTCAGCAACCAGGTCATCTATGAAATCTACGACGGCAAACCTGAACTGAAAATCAAAATTCCAGAAAAGTACGCCACGAAAGTCAAGGTTGGAGACA
Organism: Victivallales bacterium; assembly: GCA_017963875.1. Next base: position 5,773 of record JAGCTA010000092.1, read on the forward strand.
AATACCGTGCGGAACTCAAGTCATACGAAGGACTTAAGAGTACCTATTTCTATGGCGAGGTCGTATATCTGAAGCCAGCCATCCAGACAGATGGCAACAACTCCTACCGAGGTGCCTTCTGCTCGTTTGACCCAGCAGAATACAATATTCCCTTCGGAACCACCTGCGAGGCACGCGTCTATTACGCAAAATCATCCCTCTGGTTCTTCATATTCGGCCTGGACTGGGAATAATCCCCATGCCCCAAGCGGCTGACAAGCCATTTTTGTCCAACCAGCGCAATGCCTGAACAAAAAGAAAAATCATTTGAAGAAAAGAGAAAACTTGGCAATCTCCGCAAGATTCTCGTCTTCATGCATCCCTACAAGACGCGTCTGTACTGGCTATTCGCCCTGACCGCCTTGCTGTCTTTCATGGCGATGCTTCCGCCGATTGTCACCAAGGTGCTTGTGGATGATGTCTTCACTCAGAACAAGACGGACCTGTTCTTCTTCTTCGGTTTCCTGATGGTTGCCCTGCCGATTCTCACGGCCATGTTCGGCTGGATTCAGCAGTTGTCCATCGCCTATCTTGGACAGCGCTTTGTATTCGACATCCGCTGTGCGCTTTATCGGCACTTTCTCAAACTCTCGTTGAGGTTCTACAGCAAGCACAGCGTCGGCAAACTGGTGTACAGGCTTATGGGCGACAGCGGCGTCATTCAGTCGCTTGTCACGGGGCAGACACTTACCGTCATTTCGGACCTAATCGTCTCGACCTTCGCCATCATTGCCACCTTCCTTCTCAACTGGCGTCTCGCGATGCTGCTCATCATCATCATCGTCGTTTTCGTCATCAACTACAATGTCACAATCAAGAGCATCATCAAGGCGTCGAAACAGACGCGTTCCGCCTACGACCGTCTGTCAGGCGGTGTTCAGAACCGTCTTGTCGCCAACATGGCGGTCAAGACCTTCGGTGCCGAGGGCAGAGAGAACATGACATTCCACCAGCAGTCCGAAGACACGCTGACATACGGAAAGCTCGAGGGAATCGCCTCCAACACGTTCTGGATGAACGTCAGCATGATCCATTCCCTTGGCTATTCCACCCTATTCTTCCTAGGTTGCGGGATGGTTCTGAACAACTCCATGTCATACGGTGACGTTACAGCGTTCTGCGCCTACGCCATGCAATTGCTTAGCCCCGCCGTCCGTTTCTCGCAACTCATATCGCAACTTCAGCAAGTCGCCATCGCCACGGAACGTCTTTTCGAGATATTCGACGAAATTCCAGAGGTCGCCAATGATCCGAATCCGATCTCCCTTCCGCACATCAAGGGAAAGGTTGACCTGGAGGACGTCCATTTCTGGTACGAGGAAGGCAAGCCAGTCATCAAGGGAATCACCATCCACGTGAACCCTGGGGACACAATCGCGCTCATCGGCCCAACAGGCTGCGGCAAAAGCACCGTGCTGAATCTGATTCTGCGATTCTACGACATCACGGGCGGTTCGCTGAAAGTCGATGACATAGACATTCGCAAGTTGGAACTCCATGAATTCCGCAAGCAGTTCGGCATCGTCCTTCAGGAATCGCTGCTCTTCAGTTCCACCATCAAGGAGAATATCCGTTTTGCCAAGCCGACCGCGTCCGACGAGGAAGTCATCCGCGCAGCAAAAGCCGCAGAAATACACGACTTCATCATGACGCTTGAAAAGGGCTACGACACGCTTGTCGGAGATTTCGGCATCGAACTTTCCGTCGGTCAAAAGCAGCGCATCAACATTGCCCGTGCCATTTGTGCGGATCCCGCCATCCTCATCATGGACGAAGCAACTTCCTCTCTTGACTCCGATTCTGAACAGGCAATCCAACGTGCCATGGACAAGATACTCGAAGGACGCACGTCCTTCGTTGTCGCTCACCGTCTTTCCACCATCAAGAACGCCAACCAAATCATTCTGCTTGACAAAGGCGTCATCCAGGAACAGGGAACCCACGACGAGTTGATGAAACTGCCAAACGGCCGCTATCACGAACTCTATACCAAGCACATGGGCAAAGGCGTCATCGAAGACTGACGCTCACCCCATCATATTCGCAGATTTTCTATCATGTTTACCTTCGGACCATGCAACCACCATCGGAACTACCCCTTCAGACCGCCGCGAAAGGCCGACGAAGAGGAAGGAACAGACTGGCCGCTGTACAAGCGGTTCATCAAGGAGTATGTCTGGCCGAAACGCTATTCACTTATTCTCTGCATGATTCTCATCGCGGCGAATTCAAATGCCGTCTACCTCATGTCCTTTTATTCCAGAATCGTGGTTGACGACATTCTGGAAATCAGAAACACGAGTGCTTTGAACAAAACTGTCATGGGCACACGGAATGTCGTTGGATACGGCGAACGCAAATACCTGGCACCATCGACAGCGAAGGTCACGCTCAAGCGCATTTCCGATGAGAAACCAATGGTCCATGGCCCCAGGCCTGGCGCGGGGCGACGTCTTTTCTACATTGCCCTCTGCTATATGGCGACTCAGATTCTTCTCAATTTCTTTGCGAGGTTTTCAACTCGCCAGCAGATTATCGTATCGCAGGGAATCACGGGGAATCTACGCGAGGACATGCATCACAAGGTACTGGAAATGTCCATGTCCTATCATCAGTCAATGAGCCCTGGGCGACTGCTTTCCAGAATCCTCTCGGATGTGGAGGCGGTGCGCGCCGAATTGATGGGATTTTTCATCTCAGTGGTTCATTGCGTTTCCATGATACTCATCGGTACCATCATCCTTGCATCGACCGCCCCGCAGATGGCATTGGTCGCCATTGCCATCACGCCGCTCTATGCATCAATGTACCGAAAAAAACGGCCTCTCATTAAACTGCTGAACCGTGAACTGCGCCATACGAACTCCTGTCTGTATGGTCTGGTAACGCAAAAAATCGAAGGCATGAAAGTCATTCAGGCATACGCGCAGGAACGCTATGAAATCCTGAATTTCCATCGGCTGACTGCATGCTTCATGCGTGACGCATTGGATACGCAGAAGGTCTCCGCGACATTAAGCCGCCAGGCAAACATCCTCTCAACATTGACCAGTTGCGGAATTTTCCTCTACGGCGGCAAAATGGTGCTTGACGGCGATCTCTCGCTCGGTCGCATGATGTTCATCCACACGACGACCATGACGTTGTTCCAGCCAGTCCTCGTATTCACCCAATTGACATTCGTCCTGCAGCGCCTTCGCATTGCTCTTGTGCGCGTCGCAGGAGTCCTGGACCATCCTGTCGAAATCGTTGACTCGCCCCATGCTGTCGATTTTCCAAAGCCCTTGAAGAAAGGCATTGAGTTGCGCAACGTCTCCTATTCCTCTCCCGTATTCACAGGTGACAAGGACGGCGCAGGCACCGAAGACGAAAGCATCCCGAAACCACCCGCAGAGCCAGTCATCAAGGATGTCAATCTGTTCATACCCGCAGGGACATGGCTCTGCATCATGGGAGCGTCTGGCGCAGGCAAGACAACGCTGCTCCATCTGCTGTCACGACTCTACGAACCGACTTATGGCAAAATCCTCATTGACGGTATCGACCTAAAGGACATCAAGATGCTGTCGCTTCGACATGCGGTCGGAATCGTCCCGCAGGAGGCACAGATTTTCTCTGGAAGCATGCGCGACAACATCTGCTATGGCCTGCCTGACGCCACGAACCAGCAAATCATGGATGCAGCGAAGGCGGCTCAGATGCACGAGTTCATCCTGGAGATGAAAGTTCAATACGAAACGCTCATTGGGCAACGCGGAACATCGCTTTCAGGCGGTCAGCGGCAGCGTCTGTCGCTGGCGCGTGCGCTGTTGACCAACCCCGAATTGCTTATTCTTGACGACTGCACATCCGCCCTTGACGCAGCTACCGAACAGAAAATTCAGGAAACGCTTGCCAAAATCCTCGTCGGAAAAACTGCCATCATGGTCTCGCAGCGCGTCTCAATGGCCATGCGGTGCCATAAAATCGCCGTCCTTGAAAACGGTGTCATATCCGAATACGGCTCACATAAGGAACTGCTTGAGCGCAAGGGCTTCTACGCCAAGTTGTTCAGCCAGCAGACAGAATAGTACCCAAGCCATTCCATGCCAGAAACAATCATCATTGATACAAACGTCCTTCTCTTCGACCCGAAGGCAATCTACAGTTTTCCCGCCTGCAATATCATCATACCGCTGTCCGTCATACAGGAACTGGACAAATTCAAGCATGATCAGACGGAGACGGGACGGAATGCACGTGATTTAGCAGTGCTTGTCGATGGCCTTCGCGTTTTGGGGCCATTGCGCTTCGGCGTGAAACTGCCCAATGACGCCACTGTCACCATCATGGCCGATGTCCAGGAAGAAGGGCATGAACACCGAACAACGGCTTCACGCATTCTCGCACTGGCAAAGGCAATTGCGCAAAACACCGACCCGACGAGCATCAGGATCATCACGAAGAACATCAGCCTCCGTCTGCTTGCAGATTCGGCGGGATTTACCGCCTCAGACATGGATAGTATCATCATCAGGGGAACGGAGGCGATGAGAGGCTGGCATGTCATCAATGCGTCGGCGCCGCAAGTGGAAAACCTCCGCGAAGGACGTTGTCTGCCGCCATCCCCAAACATTGACTGGCATCCCAACGAATACGCCTTTGTCAGAGACCGTGAAGACCCGCGCCACGCAGTTTGCGCACGATTCCATGGAGACGACGGAATGCTTTGGCCACTCATCAACACGGAACGAATCGTCTGCGGCATACGTTCACTGAACATCGAACAGACGTTTGCCCTTGACGCGCTTCTTGACGACTCCATCAAACTGGTCACCCTCGCGGGCAAGGCTGGAACGGGCAAGACACTCCTCTCAATCGCCGCAGGACTCCATCAGGTCTTTTCAGACGCGAGATATTCCAAGTTGACGATATTCAGGCCGACAATGCCAGTCTCGCGCGATTTGGGCTATCTTCCTGGCGATTTGGGAGAAAAAATGCGTCCTTGGATGCAACCAGTCTTTGATGCCCTCGAATTCATCCGCCAGCAGGACAGGAAGTCCCCCATGCGCTCACTTCCCAACGACCTGATGTCCTGTCCAGAAATCTCCATCGACCCGCTGACCTACATCCGTGGTCGCAGCATACCTCACCAGTTCATCATCATCGATGAAACGCAGAACCTCACGCCACTTGAAGTAAAAACAGCCGTAACACGTTGCGGCGCAGAGTCAAAAATCATCGTGACTGGTGACCCTGAGCAGATTGACACGCCATACGTGGACGCCATTTCCAACGGTCTCACGCGCATTGTTGAAAAGTTTCTCTCCTCGCCTCTTTCCGCTCATATCACATTGCAGAAAGGCGAGCGTTCCGAACTAGCGGAAACCGCAGCCAAACTACTGTAAACAGCCGAGTTATCACTGTTCACAACGGCTCCAGGCGGCATAACTCCCGCTGGGAATGTCAAGGACTCTGCCCCCGCCAGGAATCAGCATCTCGCCTGTGGTAATTGTCCCGCCTTTACGGCTCTGCTTCAGCAGATGAGACAGCACGGTTGGCGTATAGCCAGGCGTATGGCATGAGATGAACATGAACTCGCAATCATTGCTCAGAACATCTCCGCACATTTCGAGAAGTTCCAGCAAATGCGTCTCAATTTTGAAAAGCTCCTGATTTGTTCCTCGCCCGAAACTCGGCGGATCCAAAATGATGCCGTCGTATTTTCTCCCTCTTCGCGCCTCGCGTTTCAGAAACTTGCCGACATCATCGACAATCCATCGAATCGGCGCCTCGCGCAAATGATTGAGTTCTGAATTTGCGACCGCCCAGTCAACCATCTTCTTGGAAGCATCCAAATGGCAAACCTCGCAGCCAGCCTTGGCAAGCGCCAGCGTCGCGCCGCCTGAATACGCAAAAAGATTAAGAACAGAAAGTTTTCTTCCCGCCTTTTGAATGCGCTCGGTCATCCATCTCCAGCCCAAAACGTGCTCAGGGA
>JAGCTA010000093.1 GCA_017963875.1 Victivallales bacterium
CAATCGTCCGTTTGCAGAGGCAATTGCAGGAAATGAAAATACACAGGGGAGCAGGAATTTCTCTTTGGAAGAGCCTGGCTTGAAAATGATATGGTGTCCAGCAGGCTCCTTCCAGATGGGAAGCCCCGAAAACGAGCCTGGCCGAAACAACGACGAGCGGTTGCATGGCGTGACGTTTACCCATGGGTTCTGGATTGGAATGTACGAGGTCACACAGGAGGAGTATTCGATTGTGGCAGATTGCGCTGGGCTGCGCCCCAGACCTTCCAATTTCGCAGGATTGCGTCGTCCCGTGGAATCTGTTGATTATGCGAGTGTCTTGCGCTGGTGCCGAGAACTGACATATCTTGAGTTCATATCTGGTCGTCTTCCAGAAGGATACGTGTATCGTCTTCCGACGGAGGCGGAGTGGGAATATGCCTGTCGCGCAGGCACGACGACCATTTTTAACCATGCATGGGATGAGAGCAAGGGAGAGGAGGCGCGTCAATTGTTTGAACTCGTCGGATGGTATAAATATAACTCAGGGTACAAGACGCATGTGGTCGGAGAACGTCAGCCGAATGCCTGGGGAATGTGCGACATGCATGGAAACGTCCGCGAATGGTGCCATGACTGGTATGGTGATTATCCAGACGCCAATGTAACCGACCCCATCGGCCCGACCGAAGGAACGATGCGCGTGACACGCGGCGGTTGCTACGGTGATTATCCGCGCCATTGCCGGTCAGCCTATCGCGGCCCCGTCGAACCTGGTGCCACCAAGGCGAACATTGGCTTCCGAGTCGTTTTGGCCCCTGCCATCAAGTGATTTTTGAACAAAGGCCCTCTTGTTGAATAGAGCGTTCAGCACAGACTGAAACTTCATTTTGCATCAATGAAGTCGGTTGCGCTTCGCATCCAGAATCTGCGCGGCACGCCCCAGCCGTTGAGACAGCCTGACAAGTTCGGCATCCTCCCCTGGCGGTAGCACTGGATGCTGCACCTCGACTTTTCGGAAAGTAATCTCTGGCTTTTCAAAACGGTTCTCAAGATACGCGGTTATCAGGCTGTCCGTGCATTTGACCGCCGCATCCGATGTCAGCAGATACTCTTCCTCCATATCCTCTATGGAAATGATACCTGGCGGCAACGGCGGGACACAGGCTGGGCAGCCGCCATTGCAAGGACATGCGCGCAATACTTTCCTGCATAACTCAAGCGCATCGCCAATGCGTTCAAATATCTTTTCCGCGTAACCGACGCCGCCTTCCTGCGTATCAAAAAGGAATAGCGCACTTTTCCAGCGCTCTCCGCCAATGGGAACTAATGAGATATCCGTGCTGATGTCGGATTCGTCCGCCATGCATAACGCTGGGGAAGTACGCTTCAACAGATAAGCAAGTCCAAACATCGCCGAACCGAGCCAGCGCTTGTCCAGTCTGTCCGCTTCGTCAAGCCACTGCCGTGGCGGTTGGAGCGATAGTCCCATGGTGTCATATTCAAACGGTTCAAGTGTAATTGGACCGTAGCCGATGTTCTCGTAGGAGCGTTCACGGATTTTCTTGTAGAGTTTGGGTTGCTGGTTGACATGGATAGGTCCGAAATCCATCCTGTAGTCATTCGTTTCAGAAGTCTCCAGAATGTCCGTCAAATCGACGCGTGATTCCCATGACGCTTCAGTAAAATAATCGACATTGGCGATTTCCACATGACACGTCTTGCGCTCCAAGTCCAGATCCGTTGACATGTATTTTTGTCCAAGATGCTGATAAATCGCATCCTTATACAACGTTCCACGCGCTCCGATAGGGTCGATTTCACCAATGACCTCGCTACCGTGGATAATCTGGATATTATAATCCGTCATTCCTCGCAGATTGACTCCCTTGGACGGATAGTCCTGCAAGGCATAACGCAACGTCTCCCCCCATGGTTTCAACGTCTTCTGCTCCTTGAGAATTCCGATGGCGAGTTGCGCGGCACGACTGGAAAAGAACGGCTCCACTGGCCGCAACGGATACTCCTGCGCGGCGCAAGGAAGATGTTGCAGGACAATGTATGGATTGTCTGCGTTGAGCCATGCCTCCTCAACGGGGCTGGAGGTGATGAAATCTGGATTGTTGACCATGTACTGGTCTATTGGCATGTCTTTCGAGATGAACACGATGGTCGCATTGTTCCCTTTGCGCCCCACACGCCCCGCCTGCTGCCAGAAACTCGCCATTGTCCCAGGATGACCGCACAGAATGCACAATTCGAGCGTTCCGACATCAATACCCAATTCCAAGGCATTGGTAGTGATCACGGTTGTGATCCGCCCTTGGAATAATTCCTGCTCCAAATGACGGCGCTCATTCGGCAGAAGCCCACCACGGTACGGCTTGACCCTGTCCGCAAGGAAACTGTACTTGCCGTCTATGACGGCGTTATGGAGCCGCTCGACCTCCTGCCGCCCACGGCAAAAGCAGATTGTCCGTATGGAATGCTCTGTCGCATAGCGCAACAAAGGGATGGATATGGACGCCGTGCCCTTGCGGAAAACGGAACCGTCCTCCGCAGTGAACATCGGTGGATTGATGCAGAAGAGCGTCCTCGCTGGCCTTGGCGACGTGTCATTGTCTATCACCTTGAAATCACGGCCAAATAGTGCCTTGACATGTTCGGCGGGATTTGCGATTGTCGCAGAGCAGCAGATGAATACGGGATGGACACCATATAGTTCGCAGACACGCAGCAGACGGCGGAACACATTGGCAACATGCGAACCGAAAGAGCCTCGGTAGGTATGGACTTCGTCAATTACAATATAACGCAATCGGGAAAGAAACGTCTTCCAGGAACGCCCGTGGTTTGGCAGAAAACCAGCATGGAGCATATCTGGATTTGTGATGACAATCGCAGGAGCGAAATGCGTGCGCTTGCCGAAGAGATGGGGGTAGGCTATTTTGACCGACCGGACAACAAAGGGGCAAAAGCCGGAAACCTGAACCACGCGATGGCCCTGAC
>JAGCTA010000094.1 GCA_017963875.1 Victivallales bacterium
GGTTTCTCGCGGAGAGAGTCCACCAGCCGCGACTGCATGAAAGATGGCGGTCCCGACGGCCTGGCCAAGCAGGGCGCAGGTCGCCATGACGCGCGTCGAACTGATACCCGTATGCGTCGCGCTGATGTTTCGTCCAGCGAAGAGCAGGTTGTCGATGTTCTTCGAGTAGAGGCAACGGAGCGGGATGCCGTAGGACTGCTTGGGGAGGATGTTGATGTTCGGTGGCCCGAAGTACTGGAAGCCGCCTGGATGGTGGTCGTCGACAGGCCAGCCGCCGAAGGCGACAATATCGTCGAATTTCGTGTTATTGAGGACGTCGTTCTGGTTAAGGAGGTAGTCGCCGATCATGCGCCTGCTTTCGCGTTTGCCTGGCAGGATTCCGACCCAGTCGAGAATCCAGTTGTCGGCTGCGTGGTCGCCGTGGTTCTTGATGTGGTCCCATAGTCCGTATGCGTCTTTTAGCAATTGGTCTCGGACGGTTTCCGTGTCCGCAATCGAATTACCTTCGCCTCCGAGTTCGAGCCACCAGAAGTTCTGCGTGTGTTCCATGGTATGGTCGCGCTTTGGGAAGGAATCGTCGTCTGGGAACTTGCTTGCCCATGCGGGTGGGATGAACTTTTTGGGCGAGTCGGTTTCGCGCACCTGGAGGATGCAACTCATACCCATGGTCTTGCCGTCTGGGACATCCTGCGCGAGCGATTCGCCGAACTCGGCCTTTGCCTCACGACCCCAGCGGAATTCCGCACCCGTCAGCGGCGCGAGAATGCTGTCTCCAGAGCAGTCTGCGAAATAGTCCGCTTCGACGACGTGGTACTGCTGCGTCGTCATCTGCCAACCTTTGACACTCACGATGCGCGAACCGTCCATGACGACGTCCTGGCATGTGCAGTTGAGTAGAAAGTCGAGGTTGTCTTGAAAGCGTATTTTTTCGTAAAGGATGCTGTCCCATACGGAGTAGATTGGATAGGTATTACGGTAGAGGTTCTCGAGGCGCAATTCCTCGACAAGGCCGCTTTCGCGGTCGTATCGTGCGCCGCAGACCCACATGCGGACTTCGCTGGAGGCGTTTCCGCCGAACATCGGGCGTTCCTGCATGATGAGCGTCTTGACGCCGTGGCGAGCAGCGGCAAGCGCGGCGCACATGCCCGCAAGACCACCGCCGATGACGCAGAACTGAACGTTGTGTCTGATGGTTTCCATGATGTTGACCTTTGGTTGTATCTATGTCACTTCGTTGTTATGGGCGAGTTCAGATTGTGGATGGCGGAGCCGACGGCAAGGCGCCATGCGTCGATTGCCTGCTGGGATGGTGAAAGACGGATGTCGTTGAGGCGTGATGTTGCAAGCTCGTTGAGCGAATCGCGTTCTTCTTTGGCGAGTTCAGGATGCTGTTCGAGAGTTTTGAGCAGAATTGACGCGTAGGCGATGTCCTCGAGGCCTTCGCAGACGGCTTCCAGTTGTTTGGTTGGAATAGGCTTGCGCTTAGCATCCATCTTCGTGATGCCGTCAGGTGCGCCGCCATCTCGATAGTCGAAGCAGTCTTTGTTTGCTTTTCCTGGTGAATAGCATGTCCAGAAGGCACAGCCGTCAAGTTTGAAGTGCCAGACGAGCCATGGAAATGCACGGTAGTATTCGAGGAGCGGGCAGGTAATCATGGCGGTTGAACAGCGGTATGGCCAGATTTTGCAACCGTACTGCCTGAAGAAATCGCGGACTTCGCAGCCTCGTTCCTCTTTGCTGAAGAGTCCTGAAATCGGACACCACATCTTGAAGAACTCGGGGAGCTTCGCCTCGCGGATGTCGTCAAGCGTTGCGCCCGATGGAGGCGGCGTGGAGAGATATGTTGCCATAAAGGTCCAAGGGGCGCCTTTGGAGGTGAATTCGTCGCGCGTCTTCTGGTTGGAGGGGATGTCCTTTTTGGCGAATTCGTCGCGCAGAAGCGCGTGGAAGATAAAATCGTCGTTTGTGAAGCCCATGTCATAGAGGCGCTTGGTCATGGTGACGTGCCAGTCGTATGAGTTGGTTGTGCCCCATCCATAGACAAATTTCATCTTGAGGGCGCGCGCAGTGTCGAAGAATTTCTGGTTCTCGTGTAGCGTTGCTTCCATGTTGAACGGGACGTCCTTCGGGAGTGTTTTAAGGTGGTCTCCATAGATTCCGCGAGTGAATTGATGCGACTTAACCCATCCCCAGTTGATGTGCCGTGAGTGCATGAGGCGGAGCATGGCAGCTTCGTCGTTCTGGTAGGAGTAAGGTCCCCAGAAGAAGCAGTCGATGGGCCAGTCATGTGTTTCAGGAAGAGTGAAGTTCCAGACCTGAAGGTTCAGGCTGACGGCGTGGTTTGGCAGTTGGAAATCATGCAAGGGTTTGATGAAAAGCCGCGTGCGGTAATTGCCCGTTGGCACGTTCCGCGAATTGAACGTGACTCGGACGCGGACCGCTTCGCCTGGCGTCAGCGTGATGATATTGCCTGGTGACTCAATCAGCGGGCTGGTCAGTTTGCTTCCAAGGTAGTTGAGGAAAGGTTCTGTGGCGATTTCAAAGGCGCTTTCGGGTATGAAGACGTCCTTACCTGCGTTGATGGCGTGCACGGCGAGGTGAACATCCAGGCGGCTGCCCGTGAAGAGTCCAGAGAGGATGAATGTTTTTGATTCGCGTTCATTGCTTGCCTGCTGGAATGCGAGTTCGCGCAAGGGCTTGTAGTCCATCGGCGGAAGTGCGTTTGGCGTGCCGTTCTCCCATGGGGAGGTTTCCCAGATCAAGAACGTATGGTCGTTTTTGAATTTGAGGAATCCATTCAGCAGCGCCTCGAAATCATTGACGGTATCAGGAGGAAGCGTTTTGCCAGCGGCAATGGCGTCTTCCAGTTGCTTCCTGTAGTCTTTGACAAGCGTTTTCAACCGCTGGATGGCTGCCAACGCACCTTCGTATGCGGGATGGCGGATGTTTCGGACGGGGTGCAGGTAGACCTGCATGTCTTCCAGTTCGATATCCATGGCATCCAGGCCTGGGAGGGCGATACGAAAATCGCGGGAGAGGAATGCGCTGCCAAGGAGTTCATTGGTGTCAGTAGTGGTGAACAGGCAGACGATGCGAGCCGTCGCATCGGAGGTTACGTTGACGTTCAGCGGGAAGTCCGTCTTGACGTTGATGGTTCGTTTTTCCTCTTTTATATGCGACTCGTCGTCCGCGACATGAAGGATGGTCACGATAGATTTTTCAGGCCAGTCGCCTTCGGCGGTGAAATCAATTTTATTCGTGCCAAGCCCGAAGGTCGTTGATTTGGCTGCGATGGAGGTCTTTGACTGGCCGAGGGTGAAGATAAGCCTGCCAAGGGAGTGGCGTTGATGGAAGGGGAGGTTGGGCGAACGGACTGGGAGGGAGACAGCGGTCGTGCCTTGGTGGTGTTCGCGGCAGAGGCGTGCGCCCCAGATTTCGCCTGGCAGCGGCGTCGGGCGGTTGAATGCGGAGAATGGAATGCGCATTTCGACGGTCCAACTCTTTTCCTGCCGTGAACCGACCGCCTTGGCACCATAGGCGTTCCATTCCTTCTTGCCGCCTTTGGAGTCGTAGATAGAACCGAGCGAATTGACGCAGAACTGGAAGAAATCGTCGTTCCTGTTGGTGATGTCGAGGAAGAACTCGAGGCATTCGTCATTGTAGATGGCAAGATCGTTCTGGTCGAATTGCGCGACGTGCTTGGACATGTCCTCATGATGCATGACGGCGGAGATGTAGAAGGCGTCTTTGTCATGGAGCAGGCGGATTTCGGTCGGTGGGGGAAGTTTGGCACTTGCGTTTGGAGCACCGAGTTCGGAGACGACGGGGGTCTGGCTCCAGGAGACTTCCTCCAACTTACCGTCCAACACGATTTTTTCGGCTGTGCGCTGGCAGGGGAAGTCGATGGGGAGGAGCGTCGCCTGGAGGCCGCTTCCAATGTCCTCAACGGGCAGGGGACCAAAGGACGGCGCGGCGCCTTTGGAAACTTCGCCACCGCCGAACTCCTTGCCAGACATGAGATAATCATAATCCTTCTTGACTTCCCATGCGTTGAGGGGACGACTCAGAATGCGTACTTCATCAATCAACGCCTGTGCGTTCCATGTGCGTGGATGGCCGAACATGATTTCAGTCGGTTCGCGGGTCATCGAAAGGAACTTGCGTTCGCCTTTATGTTCGCCATTGACATATAAATGCATTTTCTCCGTATCGACATCCCACGTGACTGTCAGTTGCATCCACGCCTGTGGATCGGACGGAAGGTCGCAGGAGATTCCTGCGTGATTGCCGTCGTTGACAAGCGATATTTTGTTGTTTTTAGGGGATTTCTGCAAATAGAAGGAGTTTGTGCCGACGAAGCATCCGCCGTGGTCGGGGCTGTCGAAGAGGACTTTGAAGAAGATGCAATGGTTGTATCCGCCATCTTTCCAAAGTGGCTTGATGAGCATCTGGAGCGTGCCTGCATTCGGATTGAAATTGCCACGTGCGGGATAGGCGGCGAAGGCATTGCGCAACGATGCGTCCAGTGCCTCGGACTGCGGGACGCTTTCGCCGAAGATGAAGCCGCGTTTCCCAGAAGTCGGCTCAGCCGTGACGACCATGCCGTCCGAATTCCCGATTTCAGGCTTGACAGTTCCGTTGAAATGAGCGAGAAACAGGATTTCCTCAGTGCTGACAAAGGCAGGTTCGACAGCAAAGGAAAAGAGGCCTAGGAACATCAACGCGACATACAGGATTTTCTTCATAATGGAACTCCAGTTGTGTTATTGGATGGCATGGATAAACTAACCTCAATTTAATTTAGAATATGCAACGCCGTATTGCAAGTTATGAGATGACGATGTTTTTTCCTTCATACATACAGCATGGTTCGGAAATATTTTTTTATGTCTATTTGAATTATCTCATGCGGATACTAAATTAGATGGTGGATTTTTTTATCTTTGCCAATGCTATATCAGCGATGGCAGGAAATCCGCCTTTGGTAATTTGCATTAGTCGTTATTCATCAGGCCATTATGGCTAACCAATTTGAATTTGGCAATCAACCCCAGGGATATTTTTCCTTGAAGGGAAGCGGTAGCATTGCCTTCAAGTCAATTGAAACAGATTCCCTTGAATTCAATCATGGGAAAAGAATATAAATAATGAACATAGGAAAACAAACAAAAATAACGCTCCTGCTTTTGCTGTGCGATTTTGCATGCGTTTGGCTTGCATATTTTATGGCATTGCTGTTGCGCTTTGACTTTGAATATTCAGGCATTCCGAATAGATTCCTTGTGACCTTCCTTGATGTCACACCATATCTTGCCGTGCTGCCCCTTATCATCTATCGACTTGCGCATTTATACAATCGTCTGTGGCGGTTCGCCAGTTATCGTGAACTTTATCGCTGCATTGTGGCGGGGATTCTGGCATCTGCTCTGAATGCGGCTGTCGGGCTGATTTTCTTCGACCGCATGCCGCTTTCATTCTACGCCTTTGGTGGTTTTTTTCTCATCTTTTTCCTGCTCTGCCTGCGTTTCAGCGCACGCATGGTCAACCTATTGTCTTCAGGTTCGACGCGCAATAAGAAAGGCGACATAGAATATGCGATGCTCATTGGCGGCGGTTCGGCGGGGCATCTCGTTCTGCGGGATCTTTCAACCACAAAGCAGCGCAACATCATCTTTAAATGCATCGTCGACGACAATAGGGACAAGTGGAAATGCGTTCTGGAGGATGTGCCCATCATCGGCGGACGGGAGCAGATTCTTCCAGCCGTCGAAAAGTATAAAATCACCAAAATCTTCATTGCGATACCGAGTGCCAGTTATAGCGAGCGGAGTGCCATATTGAACATCTGCCAGGAAACGGGCTGCGAGGTCAAGATTCTGCCAGGGCTGTACCAGTTCAGCGATGATGAAGTATCCCTTGCCAAAATGCACAATGTCTCCGTGGACGACCTTCTCGGGCGCGAACCCGCGAATGTCAACCAGCAGGAAATTCAGGAATTTGTTCAGGGAAAGGTGATTCTTGTGACAGGCGGTGGCGGTTCCATCGGGTCGGAACTGTGTCGTCAGTTGGCGGCCTACAACCCGAAGCAACTCATTGTTTTTGATATCTATGAAAACAACGCCTATCTGCTTCAACTTGAATTGAACAAACTCTATCCTGAACTCAAGTTGAAAGTGCTCATTGGCTCAGTCAGGGACACGCGCCGCCTTGCGCAGGTGTTTGCCGAATATCGTCCAGAAATTGTTTTCCATGCGGCAGGGCACAAGCACTTCAGCCTCATGGAGGCTTCCCCCTGCGAGGCAATCAAGAACAATGTGATCGGCACTTACAAGGCGGCATACATTGCCATTGTTTACGGTTGTCGCAGATTCATTCTGCTTTCGAGCGACAAGGCCGTGAATCCCACGAGCGTCATTGGCGCATCCAACCGCCTTTGCGAGATGCTCATGCAGGCATTTCAGCATCTTTCGCACAATGGTCAACTCCAGAAACTCTTCCCGCCGAATCTCCATGTATGGGAAAAACTTCCCATGCCAAATGAGAACTGCTCCATTGATTTCGCAACTGTCCGTTTCGGGAATGCACTTAGTTCAGACGGGTCGGTGTTCCAACTCTTTCAGAAGCAGATATCGGAGGGAGGGCCTGTGCTTGTATCCGACAAGGAAGTCACCCGTTTCTGCATGTCCATATCGGAGACTGTCAGCCTCATCCTTCAGTCTGCGGCATATCCGTGTAAAGGCGAGGTTTTTGTTCTTGACATGGGCATTCCGTTGCGACTTGATGACATTGCACGCAAACTCATACGGCTCAACGGGTTGACTCCAGACAAAGACATCGTTGTCCAGTACACGGGGCTGCGCCCTGGCGAAAAACTGCGTGAAGAGCCGCTGATGTGGGAGGAGGGGATGCGCAAGACTCCCTGCAACCTCATCTATGTCGCCAACTCCACCCGCATCGACCTCGATGATTTTCTGCAGAAACTTGAGACCTATTTCCATGCCGTGGCTGACAATTGCGAAGATGTCAAGGAGCGCCTTACAGAACTGGTCAGTTCCTATCATCTGCCAGACGAGCAGAGCACAGGGTCCTTTGCGGCAGATGCGCTGGTCAAGGCGCAGGAGCCAATCAACAACCTAGAGCAGATTGCGCTCAAGTTCGATATTCAGGGAGAGGTCATTGCCGCCATTCCGATGAACAAGGGGTACATCAACCGTACCTACCGCATAGACGTCAAGAAAAGCGACGGAACGATATGCAATTATACTCTCCAGCGCATCAATACCAATGTGTTCACTGATGTATGGGGGCTGATGAACAATTTTGCTCTGGTCACAAATCATCTGAAAGACCATTTTCGTCTGCCAGGTCGGCCAGATGCGCTGGCCAACCAACTTGTCATCAAGACCAAGGAGGGGGAGAATTACTACGAGAACGAGACGGGTGCATGGCGCATGCTCACCTTTATCGACCACGTCCATTCATACGACATTCCTGAAACGCCAGAGGTCTTCCGCAATGCAGGGCAGGCGTTCGGTTCATTTTTGAAAGCACTTGATGGGCTTGACCCCTCCAGCATCCATGAGGTCATCCCCCATTTCCATGACACATACGCACGTTACCAGGCCTTGGAGGAGGCTATCACGAGAAATCCTGTGGGACGCGCCGCGCAGGTGCGGCCAGAATTGGAATTCGTTCGAAGGCACGTCGAACTATTCCAGATTATCTCCAGTGCTCTCAGGAATGGTGAAATCCCCATGAGGCTAGGCCACAACGACTGCAACCTCAACAACGTGCTTTTCGATGACGATACGAACGCCCCAGTCGCCGTAATTGACTTGGACACAGTGATGCCATCGACTCCGCTTTACGATTTTGGCGATTCGATGCGCATTGGCACGAATCCCGCGAAGGACGACGAGAAGGATCTTTCCAAGGTCTTTTGTGATCTGAATCTATATGAGCAATACGCCACTGGCTGGCTGGAACAGTGTGGCAAGATGCTTACTCCACGCGAATTGGAACTTCTTCCATACGCGGCGTTGGTCATCACATCCGAAGACGGCATCCGCTTCCTCATGGATCACGTCAACGGCGATACCTACTACTACATCTTCTATCAGGGGCAGAATCTTGACCGAGCACGGACGCAACTGAAACTCCTTGAGGACATGGAGGCAAAACTTCCAAAAATCAAGGAGATTCTAACTCGAATCTATGACAAACTAGACCTGAAAAACAGTTAAGGACATCAATATGAGAGTCATCATTCCAGCAGCAGGAAAGGGAACACGCCTTAGCAAATCGCCAGACGCACCGCCAAAGGCGATGTATCGTCTGTGCGGGCGTCCCCTCCTTGAAATCGTTCTTGAACAAACCGACTTCATCGCCCCAGATGATACCTATATTATCGTTGGCTACAAGAAAGAGGAGATCATTGGCTATTTTGGCAACCGCTACCATTATGCGGAGCAGCGGGAGCAATTAGGCACGGGGCATGCGGTCATGCAGTGTGCCGACGATTTCCGGGGCTATGACGGTACGGTGCTTGTCACCTTCGGCGACATGCCTCTTTTCAGACGTGAGTCCATGAAGGCGATGTGCGAGTTCCACGAGACGAAGAAGGCCGCCTGTACGCTACTTACCGCCGTGAACCCCGAATTGGCGATGTGGGCGCGAATTGTCCGAGATGGCCAAGGCCGTTTCCGTTCCATTGTCGAAGGCAAGGATTGCACGCCTGAACAGACGAAAATCAAAGAACTTTTCGCAGGTGTACTAGTATTTGACTCGCGTCTTTTGTTCGATTACCTGCCGCGTCTGGGAACCGCGAATGTCCAGCACGAGTATTACCTCACTGAAATCCCTGAGATGATGGCGGCGGACGGACTCACAGTTGAACTCTTCCCCACTGATGATCCCGACGATCTCCGCGGCATCAATACGCCCGATGATGTGGTTGTCTGCGAAAATATACTCAAGAAGCGTATAGAGAAGAAGTGAGGGAGGAAGCGAACATGGTTCTTGATATGAATATAAAGACAAAGGAAGCGTGATGTCAAGAAAATTAACGGAAATATGAGAAAAGCGTCAACTCTTGGGGATTTTTAACCATGCAGCATAAGCCTTACGGAATATATGAAAGATTCATAAAACGTCCACAGGATTTTCTTTGTGCCCTTTTGGCGATTATTGTGTTATCACCGATATTGCTGATTACGGCCATTCTGGTTCGATTAAAACTCGGCAGTCCGATTTTATTCACCCAAGACAGGCCTGGGAGAAATGGGCGGATTTTCAAACTCTATAAATTTAGAACAATGCTACCTCCTAAAGATGGCGTTATTGATCCGACACAGGACGAGGCGAGGTTAACACCATTTGGTAAGAAACTGAGGGCGACATCGCTTGATGAACTTCCTGA
>JAGCTA010000095.1 GCA_017963875.1 Victivallales bacterium
ATGGCAAGGTCACTCTCTGGTTTGACGAGGGCGATGCAACCAAGTGGAACGCCTCTACGCTGACCTATACGGATGGCGACAAGTCTGTGAAGGTGACGGGCGTCGCAGATGTCTCGCTCAAGTTCGGCAACGACGGAAGCGAAGAATATGCGGACCTGCTCGCGGCTGGCGCATTTGATGAACTGACTAGCGAGAAGGTTTTCGAGGACAGGAACAAGGGAATGCTGGCGTAAGGCGCATGGTGCTTAGGGGCGGCCTCCAGCCCGCTTCGCGGTCTGCACAGGACAAGGGTGCGTGTGGCTCGCCGCCCGCTTCGCGGTCTGCACTAAACCCATAGTAAGCCATGCTTGTTCTGTGCCTCGGGCGGAGCCCGAGGTAAAAATGCCTCAATCAAAAAGGAAAAAAAATGACTAAAGAGGAAAAATATATTGAGCAAACCGTTCGGTGCCGCGTTCTCGCCGAGGCAGATGTAATTGTGTGTGGCGGTGGGACGGCGGGCGTTGTGGCGGCGATAGCGGCGGCAAGAAACGGCGCCAGAACCGTGCTCGTCGAGGGGCAGGGCAGCCTTGGCGGAATGATGACTTTCGGCAATGCAGGCATCACAATGTTCACTAAATATTCTGGCAGCCGCGAAGAACATGACAAGGACGAGCAGACGCTTAAGACAAATCCAGAAGCCATTTTACTGGTTGGCGGAATACCTGTCGAATTGGTCCGTCGGCTGATGGCCAATGGAAACGCCGTTGGAAATGAAGGCGTTTTCAGCAGTTATATCCTGACGGACAGCGAGGAATTCAAACGCGTGCTATTCCAGATGATGAAGGAAGCGGGAGTCGAACTCCAACTTCATTCGATGATTGTGGATGTGATCCAGAAAGACGGACGCCTGGGCGGCGTTGTCATCGAATCCAAATCAGGCCGCGAGTTCCTGCCAGGCAAAATCGTCATTGACACGACGGGCGACGGGGACGTCGCGGCGAAGGCGGGCGTGCCGTACTGGTGCGGCGTATCTTCCAAGGACATTTGCGCGTCACCTGCAACCATGGGGGCCTGCGCGCCCGTCGGCGTGATGTTCAAAGTGGCGAATGTCGATTTGCAAAAGACGTTTGACTATCTGGAGAGGAATCCAGACAGATATGTCGAGCATCCGTTTTCACGTTTTTCTCTGGCAGCGGCCAAGCGAAATTTAGAGAAAGGTGACAACTGCACATCGTGCATCAAGTTTTCGGAGGGGGAAGGGTGGTTCCAGATATACAACACACCGCACAGGGGTGTTGTGACCATCTGTTGCCCATGCGTGAAAAACATCGACGGATTGGATTCTCGTCAGTTGAGCCATGCGGAAGCGGTCATCGCCGAGATGGTCGGTCATTGGGTTGAACGCATCCGCGAGCAAATTCCTGGCTTCGAGGAGATCTTCCTGATTGACTGTCCGCAAATCGGCGTGAGGGAAACGCGCCATATCGAAGGCGACTATGTCCTGACGGCACTTGACATGTACAATTCAAGGCATTTTGACGACTGCATCGGCTTTGGAAGCCATCCATTTGACATCAACCCGCGCCCCGAATGGTTAAAGGAACCAGAAAAGGCCTATCGGCCCCGCTGGAGTTTTGAAATACCGTATCGGTGCCTGATTGCATCGAAAGTCAGCAATCTTCTCTTGGCAGGCCGATGCATCTCCGCCACGCATGAAGCCTCTGGGTCGATTCGGACGACGGTCCAGTGCATGATTACGGGGGAAGCGGCTGGAACTGCGGCAGCGCTTGCGGTCAAGCAGTCCGTTTCGCCTCGCGAACTATCCGCAGAAGTATTGCGAGGGCAACTGATAGCGCAAGGGGCGAAGTGCTGACAGCCGACATTGGGAACAGGGCTTTACTGAAATTTTCAGGAGAATAACATGTTGAAAAGAAGCGTTGTGAATGAAACTGTGAGCATCGGCAAGAGGGTGTTCGCTGAAATGGGCTTGCGGCTTCCGCCATTTGCTTTCATGACCGTCGATGACTGGAAACACGCTGGACATGAATATGATGAAATCCGCGACTGCTGCCTCGGATGGGATGTGACGGATTTCGGCATGAATAATTTTGCGGTTTATGGCCGTTGCCTTTTCACGTTGCGAAACGGAAAGAAAAATGCGGCTTATCCCAAAAGTTATGCGGAAAAGTTCATTCTGGATCCAGAAGGCCAGCGAGCCCCCGCTCATTTCCATAGAAACAAGCGCGAGGACATCATCAATCGCGGTACAGGGGAGATTGTCATTGACCTCGCCAGTTCCGCGCCAGACGGCTCCATGGATACCAAACCGCTGGAAATCTCCATTGACGGCGTCAGACGGACCATCCAATCACAGACAAAGGTCATATTGAAACCAGGCGAAAGCATCCATCTTGAGCCAGGCGTGATTCATTCCTTCTGGGGCGAGAAGGGAATTCTTATCAATGGCGTTTACTATGGTGCTTCTGGCGAGGTTTCCAGCGTCTGCGATGATTTCAACGACAACTTCTTCCTGAACGGCGCGCCGAGGTTCCCAGGCATCGAGGAGGATGTCGAACGAGATTGCTTCCTGTGCCAGGAGTATCCAAAGGCATTTTGAATTCGATAACTTGACATACTGGCATTCAACTGGTTGTTTTATGAAGGAGACGACATGAGCAAGGCATCAGCGGAAAATATCAAAAACATCGTTTGCACATTGACAGACAGCATCGGCGTCAGACTGGCAGGGTCCGCGCAGGAACGGCAGGCCGCGGATTTCCTGGCGAAAAAACTTTCGGAATATGCGCCGAAAGTCTGGATAGAGGAATATCCCGTCAAGGAACGGGTTGCCATTGAGGAACTGCTTGAAGTGCAGATCAATGGAGAATGGAAGAAATATCCATGCTCGCTGTTCAGCGGCGCACCTGGCACGGGTGGTGACATGGTTGATGCGGAACTCGTCTTTTTCGACACGAAAACGGGCTATCAGCAGCCTGATTTGTCATATTTGAAAGGCAAGGCCGTTGTCCATCTTGGATGCCATATCGAAAACGAGGACAATTACCGCAGACTGATGGAGGCGAAGCCCGCGTTCATGCTGTTTGTGGATGTTCGGTATCCTGCGGACAAGGCGCTTGCCGACGGGCTGTTTCCCGAATACGTGAAGCACTATGGCTCGCGGGTGACGTTGAATGTCGCATTTCAGGATGCCTGGCAATGGCGTGCGGCGGGGGCGACACGGGCGCGCGTCCGTGTCATTGCACAGGCACGCGAATCCACAACGACAGTCGTTGTCGCGGAATTGCCTGGAACGGAGGCTGGGGCTGGAACCATCTATGCAGGTGGCCATCATGACACGCAGGCGAATACCGTCGGCGCGGATGACAATGCGATTGGCTGCGCGGCGGTCGTCGAACTGGCTAGGATATTGTCGGAACAGCCTCATCGACGGACATTCCGCCTATGCTGTTTTGGCGCTGAGGAGCAACTTTCGCTTGGCAGTGCGTCGTATGTTCGCAAGCACCGTGCTGAAATTGAATCCGAAGGCGTATTTATGTGCAATTTCGATTCTTGCGGTTCACTGTTAGGCTGGACAGACCTGACATTCAATGCGATGCCGTCCATGGAGCAATTGATACGGGATTCATTTCACAGCAAAGGAATTTACTTTACTGAAACGAGCGTTCCCACGCCATATACGGACCAATTCCCGTTTGCTGCGTGTGGTGTGCCAGGACTGTGGCTGTTTAGGCCAAATTGTGTCGCGGGGCAGTTCTATCATCATCGTGTGGACAATACTCCAGACAAACTTGACTATGATATATCCGCCGAGTATGTCGATGTCTGCGCGGATTTTCTGTCGCAACTTGCGAACAAGGAGAATCTGGCAGGGCTTTCTGGCATTCCTGAAGAGCAGAAGGCCGAAATCGCCAAACTGGCAGATTCAGTCTATGGCGGTTTTTAAATCATTGCACCTTCTTGAAATCAAGGATATTGCATCATGGCAACACGTATCACGAAACCATTTTTCGCATATCGCAGTTTCAACAAGGAACTGGCGACAGTCAAGCGCTTTTATGACGCTGGAATCAGGCAGTTCTGCGTTTTCCCTGCAAATACGACGAACTCGCTTGGACAGAACTATTCGGAATATCCGTTCAACTGGTATTTCTTCAACGAATACGAGTTCGAACATGTGGACCAGCAAATTCAGGATATACTCAACGTCGCCCCAGAAGCGGAACTGCTTTGCATGGTTGACCTCAATACCCCGTATTGGCTGGTCCGCCAGTTGCAGGGCACGCTGTGCGACAGCATGCTCGGTTTGACGGACGCTTTGACGACTCCCGCATGGCGCGATGCCGTTACAAAATACATGCATGACTTGATCACGCACATCGAAAAGGCTTTCCCTGGTCGTGTCGCCGCGTATATCCTCGCCTGCGGACAGACGGACGAATGGATGGATTACTCTAATGGCCGTGAGTTGGAATGCAAACTCCAGGCATTTCAGGAATGGAGCAACAAGCATGGATATGGAATTCCAGATTGCATTCCGCCGATTTCGCGCCGATTTCGCTCG
>JAGCTA010000096.1 GCA_017963875.1 Victivallales bacterium
CGGGGATGAGATGAAGATATGTTTTTCCAGCAAGCGTTGTTTCGAATGCGAAATCCTCTCGTGCGTTGATGTGGTTGGAGATGCTGGTGAGGAAAATTTTGGATGCGGCGAGGAGGCTGGAGCGTGGATTGAGCGGCGAAAGTCCCCGTGCGATTTCATCGGCATTGATGAAGTTACTGCATCCGAGCGAGGGGAGGAATTTCATCGCAAACGTTGTCTTGCCAGCGCCGTTTGGACCAGCGATGATAAAGCATTTGGGGCGTTTGGCAGTATTTTTCGGGTGCGATTCCATGGGATGCAGGGGGAGATGTTTGACAAAAGATTTCTAACTACTATACATTGTTACGGGGATTGCGTCAATTCGCTTGGAAAGAGTCTTGTCATTGATTCAGTGTGGAGTATATTTTATCAATTGAATGTTTTTTTAGATTGAGATAAATAATAATTGAAGAAAGAGGTTTTTCATGACAAAATTGGTGGACATCAAAATGCGTGGCGCATTGGGCAAGGGGCTGCGTCTTTCGTGCGACAATCGGCTCAAGAAAGTGAACTATCAGTTCATGGTCGGACCTTTCAAGGACCGCTCCGAAGTTGACAACGCTTGGAGATGCGAATTCTGGGGTAAAGTGACGCGTTCTGCTATTTTGACCAACTATTGGCTGAAGGACGAGGAACTTGCCGTTAAAATCAAGGATGCCGTCCAGGCAATCATGGCAACACAGGATGCCTCAGGCTGCATCAGTTCCTATCCAGCCGAACTACAACTTGACGGATGGGATGTCTGGGGACGCAAGTATGTGCTGCTTGGGCTGATGCGTTACTATCGGCTTGTGGAACAGGACCCAGCCGTCTTGAAGTGCTGCTGTGGCATGGTGGATCATTTGATGACTCAGGTCGGGCCAGAGTTGCGCGACTTGCGCGAATGCGGACGGCATGCAGGTCTTGCGCCTTGTTCAATTCTTGTGGCGATTGTCGAATTGTACAATTTGACGGGGGAGCAGCGTTATCTTGACTTTGCGCAATGGATTGCAGACTTGGGGTGCTCGCTGGAGAGCAATATCTACGAATCGGCTGCCGCAGGCGTGGCTCCCGCCGCCATCGGCAATGCAAAATCATACGAACTGACCAGTTGCTTCGAGGGGCTTGCGGATCTCTATAAGATTGTCCCGAAGCCGATTTACCGTGATGCCTGCATCAAGTATTTCAACGCTGTCCGTGAACGCGAGATTTTCATTACTGGTGTCAGCGGGCTCAAGGACCGCGTCGGTGAGTTCTGGTATGACGGGGCACTGCGCCAAACGTTGCCTGGCTGCGGAGGCCGAGGCGAAACGTGCATCACTGCGACATGGCTCCATTACTGCCTCAAGATGATGGAGATGATGCCAGATTCCACGGTTCCTTTGGATGAAGCGGAACGGACGCTATACAACGGAATGCTAGGCGCCATGAAGCCAGACGGTTCGGATTGGTGCCATCTCAATCCGACGCCGCTGACGGGCGGCGGCGTGAAGTTGCCCGCGCCAGACCAGATTAATAAATGCGCTGGCACACCATTCGACAATCACGACTGCTGCCGTGCCCAGGGGCCCGAAGGTCTTGCGTGCGCGCCATATTTCGCCATTTCCAGCGATGCGTCGGGGGCTGTCAAACTGAATCTCTTTGAATCGATGACTGCGGCCTTTGACAATGGAGCACAACTGGAAGTCACAGGCAATTATCCATACGGTCCAGAGGCGCATGTCAAATTCACTGCACCTGCTGAAACAGTGCTGAAAGTCCGTATTCCAGAATACTGCGCAGGCGTGGAATGTGGCGGAAAGGCGGTTGGTTTTCTGCCGAAATCATATCTGTCATTCGCTGGCAGCGTGGAACTGACGTTGAAGTTCGATGTCTCCCTGAAGGAAGTCGAAGCCCCTGGCGATCCTTCGTACATTGCTGTCAAGCGTGGCGCGGTGGTATTGGCTGAAGATTCACGTGGGGAAGTACCGACGGCGGCCGTCAACGAAACATGGCGTGGTCACAAGTTGGTTGACTATGTTGCGGCAGGCGGCGAGTTCAACGAATCAAATACCCTGAAGGTCTGGTTCAAGCGCTAATCTGAATGGATTACGGGACAATACAGAAAGCAAAGAGGCAACAATGAAATTTGTAGAAGTAAAACATCAACCAGAACGTTCAAAAAGTTATATTGGGAGTCCAAGCCTGGTGCGTCTGCCTGATGGCGCTCTTCTTGCTAGCCATGACTATTTCGGGCAACTTTATACGTTGGAAGGAGACAATGGCCTGACAAGCATTTATCGTTCAGAAGACAATGGCCAGACGTGGGAGAATATCACACACATCATCAATGCCTATTGGGGGACGATGATTTCACTGCCAGACGCCGTGTACCACATTGGAATGACAAGGGATTATGGCGACATGGTTGTCCGCAGAAGCACGGACGGCGGTTTCACCTGGTCCATTCCGAAAGACGAAAAGACGGGCATTGTCATGCGCGGCACACCTGCGGGGAAGCCACATCAGTTCAGAATTGAGACCTCTGGAACAGAACTTGTGTATAATGGGCGTGTCTTCAAATGCTTCGACAAACATATCATTGATCCTGGTGGACCAGAGTGGCGGGCAGATAAATTCGCCACGGGTGTCATGTCCGCAGACATCAATTCAGACCTGCTCGACGCATCGAACTGGACCATCTCGAACCTCTTGCAGTTCGACTACACAAAATACAACAATCCCGAAATCGCAGGTCTAGGCAATGGCTGGCTTGAAGGCACGCTCGCCCCCGCGCCTGACGGAACGCTTACTGAACTCATCCGAATGCATCTGAAGAAATACAACAAGGCAGGCATGCTCAAACTTTCCAACGACGGCAAAGAACTGTCGTTTGACTACTCCAACGGCATCATTGATTTTATCGGCGGTGGCTCTCGCTTTACTGTTCGCCGTGACCCGCGTACTGGACTCTATGTCACGTTCTCAAACTATGTTACAATGAAAGATGGAGAAGCAATCACCAACCGCAACCGACTCTGCCTCGCTGTTTCCGAAGATCTCCAAAACTGGCGAATCGTCCGCGATGCGCTTACCGACGACACAGGTCTCAACTGGGACATGTCAATTCAACTTACAGGTTTCCAATATTGCGCATGGCACTTTGACGGTGACCGCGACATCATCCTCCTCAGCCGAACCGCCTATCGTGGCGCAAATTCTTTCCATAACGCCAATCGTCTGACATTCCATCGCTTTGAAAACTGGCGCAATTGGCTCTAAATCGTGGCGATTATCTTTGAAACAGGGAAAAGGCAATGTCTGAACTTAATAGTCTAGAGCGTTTTATTGAGAAAATGAAATCAGGCCAGTTGGCCGTTGGCGCGGTGATGACATTCACGGATCCTGAAGTATCGGAACTGTCCGCCGACGCGGGGATGGATTTCCTGTGGATTGACGGCGAACATGGCGTGATGGATCGGACAACCGCCATGTTGCACATTATGGCTGTTCGCGGGACAAAATGTGCGCCGCTTTACAGGGTTCCAGCCTGCAATCATACAGAAATTAAAAGAATCATTGATTTCGCGCC
>JAGCTA010000011.1 GCA_017963875.1 Victivallales bacterium
CATGGCACATACAAGGTGTCCGAGGAGACCCGGGAGCGTCTCGTCAATGCGGCGGGCGAGCTGTTCTCCCTCCGTGGGACGGAAGTGGTGACGCTCCGCGAAATTGCCGAGCAGGCGGGAACCGTCCCGAACGCCGTCTGCTATCATTTCGGCGGCAAGGAAGGACTGGTCGAAGCAGTTCGCCAATACGCCCTGCGTCTGTGGGACGAGGAGCGCATCGAACGGTATTTCCTTGAAAACGAGGCACTTCTTTCCACCCAGGACGGACGCCGCCAGATGGTCTCAGACACCATCGACCTCTACTTTGGCCTGCTTTGCGTTGACGGACAGCCCCAATGGGTGAACCGCTTCCTGGTCCGCGCATTTCTCTCCTCGCAGTGGCAGGGAGAACGACACGAGACCATCGCCCGCCAGCTCATCGAAACCTTCTGCCGCCTCTACGGAAGAATCACAGGGAACGACGACCGGATGACCGCCGTCTGCTGGGCGATGGCTGTCATCGCCCCAGGCGCACTTCTGGCGGTCTCAGAGTTCGATTTTGTAAATTACAAGGGAAACAGGGGCATCGACTATGCGTTCTTGCGCCGCCTTCAGGCGACGGTCACACGCAACGCCCTCCTGTCGCTTGGACTTGCTGAAAAGACAACCAACTGACAACTCACACGGGGGTTAAATCATGGAAAAGAAACGCCTTCACGGCCTTGCCAAAGGCACTGCAATGGAAAAGATGGTGGAAATGATGGCGCTTGGCGAAGCAAAAGGTACGATGATGTACTATGCCTTGGCACGTCTTGCGCGCGAACAAGGCATGGATGACGCTGCTGAGGTCTTTATCGAGGCGGCGAACCAGGAGGCCAACCACGCTGGCTTCTACGCGGTTCTCAACGGAATGTACCCAAAGGACTTCTGGAGACTGGTCAATGGACTTCAGAAGGCCGAGGCCGCCGGCGAGACCGCCTTGAAAAAACAGGCGGAACGCATGCGCGAAGAAGGCATGGACGAAGCCGCGCAGGAGTTGGAGCTCTTCGCCGAACAGGAAGGACACCATGGCGCGATTCTGCAGAAATTGTTGGACAAATACGGAAAGAACATCGAAACAGCTGGCAAAAAGGTCTTTGTCTGCGGATGCTGCGGCTTTGAATACGTGGGCGATTTGGACTCCGAGCCGGAAGCCTACGTCTGCCCTGTCTGCGGGATGCCCAAGAAAGTTTTCCGGGCCAAGGCCGACAAATGAAAAAAGCAAGGAATTGCAGGAGGCGCTCTTTGCCGGGAATGGGAACCGAATATCAAGCGAAAACTTCACAACCTTCATCCTTGACAGCAAGGGAAATGTCGTAGCGTGTTTCGACCCCACTGCGATTTTGCTGGAAGCCATTTCGAGCGTGAATTTCGGCATGTGGGGATCGCGGCGGCATAATACCAATCGACATCAGGGAAGATAGTCATCGGATGGAAGAGAACGTTCAGTTGCCGAAATCGCCTTCAACCAATCGGGATAGTGTCATTTTCAGGACAAGTGTTGTCGGCATATTGACAAATGTGCTACTGGCAATGTTCAAAGCTGCCGTGGGCTTGGCGGCGAACTCAATTGCTGTCATATTGGATGCCGTCAACAACCTTTCTGATGCCCTTTCATCCGTCATCACGATTGTCGGCGCAAAGCTGTCTGCGAAACTGCCTGACAAAAAACACCCGATGGGCTACGGCCGCATAGAATATCTCAGTGCAATGATTGTCTCCGGCATCGTTCTATATGCAGGGATTACTTCTGCAGTCGAATCTGTCAAGAAAATCTTCCATCCCGAACAGCCGAACTACACTTTTGTCTCGCTTGCCATCATCGCCGTGTCTATCGTGGTAAAAGTCGTTTTAGGCAAGTATGTCAAGCTGCAGGGACGCAAGGTGAATTCAGGTTCACTGGTCGCCTCTGGCTCGGATGCCTTGTTCGATGCGGTTCTCTCCTTGTCTGTCCTTGTTTCCGCTATCATCTTCATGTGTTCCAAGCTCTCTTTTGAGGCATACGTCGGGGCTGTGATTTCCTGCTTCATCATCAAATCCGGCATAGAGATGATGGCTGAGACCCTCAATGAAATACTGGGACGTCGAGTTGACAAGGGAAGCAGTGAACAAATCAAACGAATTCTTTCAGCTGAGCCGTCTGTGAGAGGTGCCTATGACTTGATTCTATACAACTATGGGCCAGACAAGAACTATGGCTCTGTCCATCTGGAATTGCCAGATTCTATGACGGTTGGCGAAGTTGACAAGCTGACCAGGAAGGTAGAGGCGGATGTTTACAAACAGACAGGTGTCATTCTTACGGGCATCGGCGTATATTCATACAACACGGGTGATACGGAAGCCACGAAAATCCAAAATGCAGTAAGCGAAAAGGTGCTGTCACATGAATGGGCGTTGCAGTTCCATGGATTCTATGTCGATGTGGAAGCAAAAGAAATGCGATTTGACGTCGTTCTGAGCTTTGACATTGCGCCAACTGAGGGAATTAGGATTCTCCAAGAGGAGATGAAACAATTGTATCCTGAGTATGATATCCTGATTGTGCCAGATGTCGATTTCGCTGTCTCGGAATAATCCTTTGCGGTTCCATATTGCATTCTGAAAATTGCAAAGGAAAGATGAACATGAAGATATGTTCTTGGTCTGCATGCCAG
>JAGCTA010000097.1 GCA_017963875.1 Victivallales bacterium
ACTTCTTGAAATAGAGTATATTAAGCAGGATCAGGCACTGTTGGACGCCCAAAAGCTCACTTATGAGACAAAACTCCAGAGCTTCCGCGCAGACCTTGCAAAGCTCGGCTTCGATTACTCCGATGAGCTGTTCGCGGACGACCAAATCGTCGCAAAGACACGGTGCGACAAACTCATGCTTGACATCATCAACAAATGCACCACCATCCGCAGCTACGAGGACTACGGCACAGGGTTCTTCTGGCACCGTGAAATCTATGAAAACGGCGATGGCTACTGGAGTCTTCTCTTCGGCCTCGCAGGCGGACGCAAGCAAGGCGACACGGAACAGACGCAGGTCCTTCAGTTCCTCTACCGCTTCACCCGCGACGGACAGCGTTCCGAAAAGCTCATCTTCCCGTTCATCTCCGTCCAAAAGGACGGCGACAACGTTCGCAGCTCTTTCCTCTGGCGGCTTTGGGAACAGCACAAGCAAAACGGCAAGTCCGGCGGACACTTTTTCTTCATCCCCTACGGCGACTGATTCAAGACAGACGTGGGTGCAAGACGTGAATTTTTCTGATGGTCTAAAAGTCTAACAGTCTAACGTCTTCGCTCTCGTCTCACGTCTCACGTCCCGTCAGTTTGGTCTCTCGTCTCTCGTCTCACGTCCCGTCCGTAATCACGTCTCTCGTCTCACGTCCCGCCCCCTTTGCGCCCTATCCGTCATATTGTATTGGTTGTACAGAATAATGGCCGCACCAATGAAAACGATTGCAACCGTTACCCACTGCTGCAGAGAAATTGTCTCATGGAGAAACAGTGCCGCGATACAGAGCGTTGAGAGCGGCGCGGCCTGTTCCATGGCGGCGGCCGCCGTCACTGGCGACGCCTTTAGCCCAAACATATACAGGTTGTACGCGATTGCCGTGCAGATGACCGTCTTGAGCACAAGGAGCCCCCATTGACTTGCGGACAGCACCGTGAAATCACCGATTCCACTGACGCAGACGCAACTAATTGTTATGACGAGACCCGTCGCAAGCATCCGCATCGCGCACAACTCGTCCGAACGCAGCGTCGCCATCAGTTTCTTGCCGAGAATCGTGCCCGATGTCCAAAGCACGGCTGCCGCCACTGCGCAAAGCCATCCGACCGAGGTATTGCGCCCGATATCGGAGGTTCCGCGAATCGACGTCCACGCGCCCGCAGCATAGCCGATGATGACAACCGCCATGCCGAGCATCACCGTTTTGTTCGGCTTCTCCCCGAACACCATCCAAGCGCACAAAATTGTCATCAGAACTTGAGAACGGAGAATCAGGCTGACAAGTCCTGGATTAAGATTCCTAATGGCAAACACGTACATCAATTCTGCAAGTGCCGTTGAAAAAATAATGTAGCACGCAAATTGCAGCCACAATGCTCGTTTTTTCCCAAGGACGCGGAAGCCTCGCACAGAAGGAATCAGCATCATCACGCCTGCAATCAGAGGCGACAAGCCAGCCATCACCGCACGAGACACGTCATCGCCGATCAGCCGTATGAATATTGGGTCGAGCGACCACAGTATCCACGCAGCCGCCATGCAGACATACGCCCAGAACACCGCCGTCTTTTTCATTTAGTTTTAGACTCCTTAAATCTATTCCTGAATCCGTGAAGCACCGCCTGGCGGTCGTTTTCTTTGTCGAGTCTTCCGCCTGCACCAAAGGCTATGGCGAGACAAGCACGTATGACGTATACGCGAACTCAACTCGCCTTGAATTCGGCTCGCCATTCAGCACTTCATGGAATCAGGTTATTCTTTTACAACATGGTACCTCGCATACCATAAGCCGAAAAGAACAGCCTCTGCGGCATCATCGTCATAAACGCACTTCGGCGAGTTGCCGCATTCACGTGCAATTTTAAGAGCCAACGTCTCCGCTGTCGCCTTCGCCTGACGTCCTGTCCTTCTTTCACGAACCAGCAGCATGTCCTTCCGCCATTCTTCCGCAGAGAATTGCTGTACAGGCAACGAAACACGCATGGCGCTTTTTTTGAAAATATCCGCTATGTCTCCCTGCCCTTCAAGCACGACTTGATTGACACCAGAGATTTCTGCCCAGATGGACGGCAGCGCGCGTTTGAGCATCGCCCTGTTGGCAAATCGCGTTGAACGCGCACGAATGAGCATCCCTTTTCCATCGAACCAGGCGAACCCTGCCTTCATGCCGACGTCTATGGCAAGAAGAACCGATTTCAAAGAAGAACTGCTCTCCAAGTTTTCCATTTATCCACGTCCAAATCGACGGCAGACCAGACACAAGCCATCTCTGCGATACAGTGCTCGCCAACAGGCAGGTTGTTCATCATGCCTGTGCCTGAACTGCGGTAAGCGCGACAGTCGCCACAATGTCATCCACGGAGCATCCACGCGAAAGGTCGTTGCAGGGCTTGGCAAGCCCCTGAAGGACTGCGTATGCCTCTGCACCCGCGACTCGCTGCGTCAATTTGTAGCCTATATTTCCAGCCTGTAAATCAGGGAATATCAAGACATTGGCATATCCTGCGACAGGGCTACCCTTTGCTTTTGACTGACCGACTTCGGGCACGATGGCCGCATCAAGTTGCAATTCGCCGTCCAACGCCAACTCTGGTGCCAACTCATGGGCAATACGCGTCGCCTCCTGCACCTTGGTAACCAGTTCATGCTTGGCGCTTCCCTTGGTTGAAAACGAAAGCAGCGCGACCTTTGGTTCTTCGATACCGCACAGGGTTTTCGCTGTATCCGCCGCTGAGATGGCAATATGAGCCAATTCCTCCGCAGACGGGCAAGGAACGACAACGCAATCCGAATAAACCAGCAAGCCATTGTGGCCCAATGCCTTGTTTGGGCAATCAAGCAGGAAACTAGAAGAAACCACCTTGATTCCTGGCTTTGTCTTGATAATCTGCAATGCTGGACGCAACATATCGCCTGTGGTATGCACTGCTCCAGAGACAAGCCCGTCGGCATCGCCAGTCTTGACCATCATAATTCCATAATACATGGGATCCTTCACCAGTTGGGCGGCGGCATCCTCCGTCAAACCTTTTGCCTTGCGCAACTCATAAAGACATTGTGCATACTCTGATGCTTTCGCACTATCCAAAGGATTGATGATTTCTATGCCAGCGATATCCGCCCCCAAACCTTCCGCCACTTCCTTGATATGATTTGGCTCACCCAGCAGAATCGGCGATGCAAGTCTTTCCCGCTGAAGTTTTTCCGAAGCCTTGACCGTACGAGGTTCGTCTCCTTCAGGCAATACAATCCTCTTGACATCCAAACGCGCCTTTGCCTTGACCTGATCAATCATTCCCATGATATGCCTTCCTTGCAATTATGTAATGTGAATATTGCTTCAATATTTGTCTTATCTTATAGCCCGATTTCTGCGAAGCCCTGCCAGACTGGCTTTCCCGAATAGGTCAGGACTGGTGCCTCGCCACGCAATGCCCTCAGGACCGACAACGCCAATGCGTCCTGCTCCATTTCACCTGGATAGACACTGATTGGGGCAATCCATCCACAGCGTTTTTGAATTCCGTCGATGATATCCTGAAAACGCATAAGCCCGCCAGTCAACAGAATACCATCCACATGACCACAAAGCACGGTGCTCATCTCGCCGATTTGCTTGCAAATCTGGTAAATCATCGTATTCCAGACAAGTGAGGCTTTGGGATCACCGTCTTCGACTTTTTTATGGATGACATCGGAATCCGAAGTCCCGAAAAGGCTGACAAAACCACCTGCCCTGGAACACATGAGGCGTGCCTCCTTTACCGAATGCGCATCAATGTAATCCAGAAGGGAAAGCACGGGAACGCTGCCAATGCGCGTCGGCGTGAACGTTCCCTCGCCATCCGCCCCCATATTGCCATCAACCATGCGGCCATGGTCATGTGCGCTGACCGTTATTCCGCCGTCGATATGCGCGACGATGAAATTGCATTCATCATAGCGTCTGCCAAGTTTTGCAGCGTGGAATTCCGCCACGGCCTTTTGGTTAAGCACATGCGAATGGGATGTGCGATAAACGCCCTTGATGCCAGTCAGTCGCGCATAATCGCCATATTCATCCACATTAGTTGGATTCAACGTATAGGCATTGCGCCCGAATTCTGTAGCGAATTTCCAGGCGAGCATGACGCCAAGTTTTGCTGGATGTTCGCTTCCGCCGACAGCCGCAACCGTATCGTCATACAACCGCTGGTCAACGATCGTCACACCGCCTGGCTGCGAATAGGCACTCCCCCCGCGCCCGACAAATACGTCAATTTCCGTTGGCGAGATACCATAATCCTTCAGCATGTCCATGATGACCTGATACCGAAATGGCATTTGGTCATTCACATGTGGGAACTGCAACAGAACAGGCGCATCATGGAAAATGCTTTTTTCAAAAAGGGAAGTTTCATTTTCATACAGGCTCACTTTCGTTGAAGTCGAGCCTGGATTGATCACCAAGATTTTGTAGGTTTTATTATTGTTTCCGTCCATAAATGGTTCTCTGTTTTTGATTTGAAGTCCCTTAGTTCTTGAGTTGCGCAGAGACCTGCTGGAATGCCTCCATCATCTGGTCTGAGTAAATGGTGTCGAGCAAGGGAGGATTGAAGTTGATGAGTTCAGAATAATCCTGCGAACTCTCCTGGATAAGTTGCAGCAAACTGGCTCCAGTGCTGACCGTCTTGAAGGTATTGCGCGTTACCGCAACATTTCTATCAACCTTGGAGCGTGACTGTTCCAGACTTTTCGCCATTGCCTGAAGCGCGCCACGATATTGTTCGGCAATCTGTATGGTGTTTTCGCTCAGGCGTATATTCTGCTCAAGATAACTCGCCCCTTCCTGTGAACTGTTTTTCAATGCCCTCGTTTCCTGAAGATTCTCCTCTGCCTTCTTCTGGATTTCACTCAGCCTCGGAAGGAATTTCTCCTGTATATTTTCCATTCCAATGACATGTGCTTGCTGATACGCCAGAAGCAGCACCAACTGGATTCCGACATAGCGCTGAAGTTGCGCTCCATTGAATTGCGGCGAAGATTTGACCTGTTTTCCGATGGCATATTGCACCTGCTTAAGTATAATTGCCAGGTTCATCATCTGCATGATGTCGTCACCCCCAGCGGCGGTCAGAAGATATTTCAGATGCTTTGCATCCATTACCTGCCCATGGCGATTGAGGTCCGCCAGAAGAATCGTCGTCTGCTGTTTGATGGCGGTATCAATTTCCGACGTTTC
>JAGCTA010000098.1 GCA_017963875.1 Victivallales bacterium
TGTATGGTTGAGGTCTTCTCTCTTTAGAAAAATGCGGGATCCTCCGAGATGTTCGGAAAGGCGTTTGGCAAAATAAAGCGGCGATTCCCTTCCCACATAATGAACCAGCAGGTCATTGAATTCACCACGGAAGAAAGGGTCGTCCCTTGCGGCCAAATACGTTTTCTCCAGTTCTCTCAATGCTCCTGTCAAAGTTTCGGGGACATATTGTCCGCCGTAAATTCCATAATGCGTGTCCATGGATTTGTCTTTTCCTGTGAATAGATGATTATATGTTATGAACTAGATTGACTATGAGATTCATTTCTGCATGATTCTTGATGCCTGGGGAGGATTCGACGCCGCCTGCCAAATCAATGCCGACAGGGTGTACGGCATCTATTGCGTGCAGGACATTCAGCGGAGTGATGCCCCCCGCAAGCATGATGGGGCGTTGTTGTGCCAGTTTTCTGGCACGTTCCCAGTCACAGGTGCGTCCTGTGCCGCCGCCAGAATCGGCGACAATCATGTCAGCAGGAAATATCACCGCTTCCTGAAGATTTTCAAGGCGATTCACGTCAAATGCCTTCCAAATTCGGGTATTTTGAATTTGGGTGGCATATTCAGGCGATTCATTTCCATGCAACTGGACGGCGTAAGGGCGGATGTCGTCGATGATTTGCTGAAGTTCCTTGATGTCCATATTGCGCACGACGAGTATTCCCTTTGCAGGTTGGGCGGCGGCAAAAATAATCTTTGCTTGTTCAGGAGATACCTCGCGTTTGGAGCCAGGCACGATGATGGCACCGACGAAATTCGCTCCGATTTGTGCAGCGAACCGTGCGTCTTCAGTTCGTGTGATACCACAGAATTTCAGCAGCATGTCAGCAGTTCCTTCAATGTCTTGCCAGGATTCTCAGATCGCATGATTGTCTCGCCGATGAGAAAGCCTCGTGCTCCTGCCGTGGCGAGGAACTCCATGTCCGCATGGTTTTTGACAGCGCTTTCTGCGATGGCGATACGGTTTGCGGGGATTTGTCTAATGAGTTTGGCAGAATGTTCCAGCGACGTACTGAATGTTTTCAGGTCACGTGCGTTGATGCCGACCAAGTCGGCGGATAAAGCCACGGAGAGTTCTTGTTCATTGTGGGCCTCACCGAGAACATCCAGGCCTAGGGAATGTGCAAATTCAAGTAGCGTGGCAAAGCGTTCTTGGCTTAGCATGGCGGCAATGAGCAGGATGCAGGATGCGCCAAGGACTTTTGCCTCAAGGATTTGATATTCGTCAAAAATGAAGTCTTTTCGCAGTAATGGCAGAGAGACGGTGTTCGCGGCAATGGCAAGGTTTTCCTCGCTGCCATGAAAATAGTTGGGTTCCGTCAGGACTGAAAGAGCCGTTGCACCGTTTTCAGCAAGTTCGGAGGCCAACTGGGGGATATCAAGTTCAGGGCGGATCAGTCCTTTGGATGGAGAGGCTTTTTTCAGTTCGGCGATGACATGAAGCCCTGGCGTCCTGAAGGCATCCGCAAAAACAGCCCTTTTCTTGGCAAAGGAGGCGCGTTCAGCCAAAATGGAGTACGGAAGAGCCTTTTTTCTGGCTTCCAGACGCGGTTGAAGTTTTTCAACGATTTCTTTTAGGATATTCATGCACAACTTGCCTCCACCATTGTTTTTAATTTTTGGAGTGCCGCGCCTGAGTCAATGGAGCGTTCAGCCATCGGAATGCATTCTGCCAATGTTCTTCCCAAGCCTGCGACATAGCATGTGGCGGCGGCGTTGAGCACGACCATGCCGCGCTTCGCGCTATGGTCGGTTCCGTTGAGGATG
The DNA here is from genome assembly GCA_017963875.1 of Victivallales bacterium. Next base: position 1,807 of record JAGCTA010000098.1, read on the forward strand.
TTCTTAAGAATCGTTGCGTTTTCTGCTGCTGAACCGCCTGCAATGCTTCCAGTTGTCTCCTCTGACGGCAATAGTTCTTCAGGCGTGAATGTCCCGAAGGAGATGGCGTTATCTTCGAGCAATGCGTAGTCTGTCGGCGCGATAGATGATATCTCGTCCAGCCCATCTCTGCTGTGGATGACCAATGCGCGTTTCATGTTTAGGTTACGTAGCGTTTCAGCGAAGAGCGGCAGCAACCTTGAATCCCAGACGCCAAGCACAATTCCCTCTGCATTCGCTGGATTCGTCAATGGCCCAAGCAAATTGAAAATCGTGTGGACGCCGAGGGCTTTCCGCAAAGGCGCGACTTTGCCCATGACGGGATGCAACGCACGTGCGAAAAGAAAGCCGATGCCATTGTCACGGATGGAACGTTCAACGGCCGCAGGGAGCATGTCCAAATTGTAGCCAAGTTCAGCCAGGACATCTGCCGCGCCGCTTTTCCCTGAGACGGCGCGGTTGCCGTGCTTCGCGATGGTTGTTCCCGCACCTGCCGCGACAAATGCCGCCGTCGTGGAGACATTGAAGGAGACACCGCCGTCACCGCCCGTACCGACAACGTCAACGCATGGCTTGCCGACATTGATGGGAGTGACGTGTTCTCGTAGAAAACGCGCAGCACCAGTAAGTTCGGAAACGCTTTCGCCTTTGATTTCAAGCGCAGCCAGGATGGCTCCAGCCATGGCGAGATTGTCGATTTCAGATAGCATGGCAATCATTTGCGCAGATTCTTCCTCTGTCAAATCCTTGCCGTTCATCAGTTTTTTCAATAGTTCTTTCATCAGTACACCCTCCGTTGCGATATGTCCGTTTATGGATGTCTTGCGATTACCCGTTGCATAATGAAATGAAGTTCATGATTTGCTGACGGCCATATTCCGACATGATTGATTCGGGATGGTATTGGATGCCTTCCATCAGGAATTCCTTGTGGCGTATGCCCATGATTTCCCCATCGTCGGAATGCGCGGTCACTTCAAGGCAATCTGGAATAGTGTCCTCTGCGAGTGCAAGTGAATGGTATCGAACGACTTTAATGTCTTGCGGAATCCCTTGGAAAAGCCCCTTGCCGTCGTGATGAATCGGGGAAAGTTTTCCGTGCATGATACGTTTGGCTGAAACGACTTTTGCTCCAAAAGCCTGACCCATTGCCTGATGGCCTAGGCAGACACCCATCATGGGAATGCGCCCCGCCGCGGTATGGATGAGTTCAAGAAGGCATCCCGCGTTTTCAGGACGGCTCGGTCCAGGGGAGAGAAGAATGCCGTCTGGCTGCATCGCCATGATTACGGAAACGGATATGTCGCGATTGCGTTCAACGACGGTTTCAACTCCAAGCGAACCGAGAAGATGAACGAGATTGTACGTGAATGAATCATAGTTGTCTAGTACGAAAATCATTTGAGGTTCCTCCCTGCGAATTCGACGCTGCGGAAAAGTGCCGTCGCTTTGTTGATGGTTTCCTGATATTCACTGGCTGGCACAGAGTCATAGACGATGCCAGCGCCTGCCTGGACGCGGATTTTTCCATTGCGCGCCTCAATGGTGCGGATGGTGATTGCCATGTCGATATTGCCGTCATAACTGATATAGCCGACGCTTCCGCCGTAGGCGCCACGTGGGCGAGGCTCAAGTTCATTGATGATTTCCATCGCTCGGATTTTAGGCGCGCCAGAGAGCGTTCCTGCAGGGAAAGTCGTCGCAAGAAGGTCGAAGGCGTCGTATTTCGGGTCTATCATTCCTTCCACGTCGCTGACGATATGCATGACATGGGAATATTTTTCAACGGTCATGAATGTCTTGACCTGGACCGAGCCTGTGAGGGCGGTACGGCCAACGTCATTGCGTGCCAAATCGACGAGCATCAGATGCTCTGCGCATTCCTTTTCATCCTTGAGGAGTTCTTCCATGAGGCGGCGATCTTCGGCTGGAGTCTTGCCACGGCGGCGCGTTCCCGCGATTGGGCGGACAGTGCTGCGGCCATTTTCAAGTTTGACCAGGGTTTCTGGCGAAGAACCGACCAGTGTCTCATTGCCAAGTTTGAGGAAGAACATGTATGGCGATGGATTGACGAGACGCAATGCGCGGTACATAAGGAATGGCGGAATGGTTGTTTCTGCGCAGAAACTCTGTGAAGGCACGACCTGGATGATTTCACCCTCGGTGATGTACTGCTTCGCCTTTTCCACGATGTGCTCGAATTCGGCCTTCGTCATTTCGGGCTTGAGTTGGACGGTTTCCTCATGCTCCAGCGTTATATGCTTGGCGACGGGTGTCTGGATGCGCTCCACAAGGGCGGCAAGGCGCTTTTCGGCAGCATTGAAGGCGGCTTCTTTGTTCATGAAATGGTCAAGATGTGCATTGACGATGACCTGCATGGTATGACGCATGTTGTCAAAGGCGATGATTTCATCTGTGAGCATGAATGCGCAGACAGGCGTCTCAAGCCCTGGCTTCGGCTCGGGGAGTTTTTCGAACATGTTGACTGCTTCATAGCAGAGGTATCCAATGGCGCCGCCTGGCAATGGCGGCAATGCAGGGTCTTTGGCGACTTTTTGGCCAGAAACGAGTGCTCGCAGTGCGTCAAGAGGGTATTTGCTGTATTTGAGTTTCAGTTGCTGCCCGTTGACACGCATGTAGGGGATGCCGTTTTCCACGGTGAAAAGCCCACGCGGATTGACGCCGATGAAAGAGTATCGACCGAATTTCTCGCTGTTCTCCACGCTTTCCATTAGGCAGACGTTTTCGTCTTCCACAAAACGTTCAAGAACTGACACGGGCGTTTCCATGTCCGCAGGCAATTCTTGGAACACTGGCACGATGACGCCTTTTTCAGACAATTTTAAAAATCGCTCCAAATCTGTCCTTTCCATTTGTTTTTCTCCCTTGATTTTGACATAAAAAAAGACGGATGACAAAATCGCCATCCGTCTTAAACCTGCTTCAAGTGGTATGCTCCACCTGTTTTTCCTTTACATCACAACAAAGCAATACAACTTAAGACGGCGGCTATCTGTAGCCCCGCCAATACCAAGCCTGCTGAATTGTAATGGTGTAGTTCTTCATAGTGCTAATCAATATAACGGGTGTTTTATAAGATTGCAAGAAGTTTTTTGAAAAAAAGTTTTTTTGAGTTCAAAGACTCATTTGTGTCATAGTATTCGGGTTGAGGTGAAAACAACGGCGTGGCATTAACATCGCACGAAGCCAGGCAGTTTGAATTAATTGATGTGAGCATTACATTTTTCCATCGGGCTTTTTTCTTTTAGAATCCAGATGAAATCATCATCGTAACAAAGCAGGAGAACAGAGATGTTCAACCATCAAAAACTGGCGGCAAAGATTGCCGCTGGCGACTTTTCAATTGTATTGAACGGCCAGAAGTGTACAGCTGTCTCTGATGTCAGCGGAACAGGCACGCTGGGAAACATCGCATGGAAAATCAATGCGGAGCATCGGAAGAATTATACCATGTTTTCCCTGACATTGACCAATACGGGAAAAGAGCCTGTGGATATCGGCGATATCGTCCTGTTCACTCATTCGGAAGACGACATTCAGGGAAATCTGGATAAAAGAATCATCTATGATTTTCGCAACTCGTTGGGAAACAATTATGTCGTCCCCGTGACTGATTTTGATGGCTCGTTCAATGACTGCCCGATGTTCCTTGTGACAGATGGCGCAAGGACGCTTCTTGCTGGCCAAATGACATATCAATCCAATGAAATGCACTTTATTTCTAAATTTACCCAGGACGGCAGGCTGGAGAAGGTGGAGTGTCTGCTGGCGACGGCATCGTGTCCGCTTGTTTCAGGTAAGTCGTTCACCACTGACAGCGTTGCTTTATATGACTATGATGAATGCGATCCTCTGGATGCGCTGTATGGCTGGGCGGATGATGTCCGTGACATCAACAAGCCCGATATTCCCGAACAGACATGGGCTGGTCTGGTCTCTGGGACGCTTCACATTGGGTCAAGTACGGAGTATAAAACACAGTGCCAGATTGAGAATTTAGGCGTTCTTCCACAACTTGGTGTAAGGTATTACTGGATCAGTATTTCAAATCTCCTGAATGAACGGCCAGGCAATTGGCTTTATCCCAACGAAAAACAGTTCCCGCATGGCCTTCATGCTTTGTTGAAGAAAATCCAGGATGCGGGGCTGGAGCCAGGCTTCTGGATGAATCCTTTCGCCATCACCAGCGATGCCGTGGATTTTGAAAAGATGAAGCCGTATCTCATCCGCAATCGTGATGGCTCGCCTGCCTCCAGAGGGACGTGGCTCCATGCCACTCCAGATGCCAATGGCAATCTTCCCGAGCAGTTCGCGCTCGACCCTGCGTTCCCAGAAGTGTACGACTATATCGCCAATGTGCTGAAGACGTATGCTTCCTGGGGTATCAGATATTATATGATAGATTTCCTTGAAAAAGGCAGATATATGGAAGGGGAGCGCTCATCGGGATACGCGCTGGAAAACTATTTGCGCTTCATGCGTAAACTCAAGTCGTATGCGGCCCCTGGCACGCATTTCCTTGCGGCGACTGGCACAAGCATCGTGCATATCGGCGCGATTTCCTCAAGCAGAATCGGGCTGGACTATTGCGAAGGGCGACCATTGCATAAGCACTGGCCCTCCTATCCTGCGAAGTATGTCATTGGAGGGTCCCTTCGCTCTGCTGGCGCTCCGCACAGGAATGCCGTCAACAATATGGCGATGTGGTCGTTTGCTGACAAGGCGTTCTTCCGCTGCAACAGCAACATGATGGTTGTTGATAAGCCTATTCCAGTTTCAGAAGCGCTCATTACTACAACGCTTTATGGTATCGGTTCCAGCCCTGTCTTCCTCGGCGATTTCCTGAAGGAACTGGACAAGGAACGCTATCAGTTGATCAAAAAGGTCCTGCCGCGTGGAAAGGACATGCCCCTGCCCGTCGATTTGTTTACGAAAGTCAATGTCATGGAGGACTTTGTTCGAGTTTTCAGACTGGAAGTCAAGAAGCCATGGGGGACTTATTATGTCTGCGCGATTTTCAATCTGAATGACGATGTTCGGACTGTTCGTTTGTCTGACAAGTTCCTGCGGATACCTGAAGGTAAAAAATATTACATGTACGATTTCTGGAATGAGGAATACCGCGGGACATTTACAGGCGAGACGACAGTTGATGTGCTTGGCCAGACCGCCCGTGTCTTGCGCATTGAGGAAGTCAAAGGCCATCCCTGGCTTCTTTCAACCGATATTACAGTTCGGCAGGGCGATGCTGAAATCACGAATTTGGAGTGGAATGATAAAACGCTTTGCCTGAAGGGAACCGCTCACCGCGCCCCAGGCGAACAGGGAAATCTCTTCTTCATCGCGCCAGACAAGTTCAAGGTTGTCAATGACAATTATGGTTTCCTCGTGTTCAAATCTTCCAGAGACATGAGTCTGATCATCAAAAAATATATTGAATTCGACAAAGCGGATGTCGATTTCGAAATCAATTTCGAGATGTGGGAAGGCACGTCTGACAAATACAAAATTGAAAGATAAAGCCGCGATGAAAGCATAGCCAACAAAAGGTCGAATCTACCCTCTTGAAAAAATAGTGTGTTTTTTAAACGCAATTGTCGGCAAGCAGGATGTCTTTCAGCATCCTGCTCATTTCTATTCCGAACAGCCGATGTCCCTCGGGCGTGAGGTGAATGCCGTCACTGGAAAGAATATATTTTTCCGTATCCGTTGCCATCAGTACTGAAAGGTCAAGAAAGGGCATGTTTTTCTGACGAAAGAACTGTCTTGCGTTTTCACGTTCAATGTCATGAAACGCATTGACGGTTCCATAGCGTTCACGTATGCTATCGTAGGATGGAGACCTGCTAACAAAATGGTATTTATCGATCATAGGGTTGGAAATGACCCCCACGACCTTTGTTGTCTTAGGTAGGTGGTCGCAGAATGACTCCATCAGTTTTTTCTGCTCATCTATGGAAACAAACCGCTCCTTGTGTTCGAGGTCAGAATTGTTCCAGCCAAACATTGCCAGGCACAAATCAGGCGTATGCCCCTCCAAGTCTGTGGCAAAATGTGCCATCAGTTCCCTCATGCTTTGGCCGCCGACGGCTCCGTTGTAAATTGCAAAACATGTCGCAGGAAACATTTCGCACAATTGTCCACGCATGATTTCATACCATCTTTCCGAGGCATTCTTCACGCCAATTCGCCCTTCCATTATGGAAGAACCAAACAGTTGTATTGTATAGTTTTTCATTCCCCATGCCATTTGGTTCACCTCACGAATTGAAAAATAGATTATTCTCTGACGCAGGCTTCGAGCCGTCCATTAAGGGGGGCGATGCAGCGTTGCAGAATACCGTTGATGGTGGCAATGGTGGTGCCGTAATTTGTAAAGGGGATGCCTTGGTCTTCAGCGCATTTGGCACGGTAGCGCATTTCGCGTTCTGTCAACATGCAGGCACCACAGTGGACGATTAGCGCAAATCGTTCCAGTTCGTCTGGAAAACCCGTGCCACTGGTGAATTCGAAGAGGATGTCCTTCCCGCAGTGACGACGTATCATTTTGGGCAGTTTTTCTGTGCCGATGTCGCCGCATTGTCGGTGGTGCGTGCATCCTTCCGAAATGAGAACCGTATCGCCGTCTTTCAGGTTGTCCAATGCCTGAACGCCACGAACCGCCCCAGCCAGATAGCCTTTATAACGTGAAAAGAGAATGGAGAAGGAAGTCAGCGGAATGTCATTCGGAACGATTTTGGCGACTTTCCCAAATACCTGGCTGTCAGTTACAACCAGTCTCGGCGGCATCGTGAGAGAAGAGAGTGCCTGCGGCAGTTCTGTGTCCTTGACAACGAGCCCCATGCAGTTGCAGTCCAAAACCTCCCGCAGAGTCTGGACTTGCGGGAGAATCAGCCGTCCTTTGGGTGCCGCCGCATCGATTGGCGTCACAAGAATGACTGTATCTCCAGCGGAGACGATATCGGCGAGAATGCGTTTGGGCTTTTCGCCGTTTTGGGCTGTTTTGGCAATTAGTTCCTTGAGTTCATAAATGCCAAGGCCAGTCTTTGCGCTGACAGCGACTGTCGGGATGTCTGAAACCTCAATGGATTTGCCACCAAGGTCCGATTTATTGAAAGCGATGACGCAGGGGATGTTTTTTGCGCGGATGAGAGAAAGGATGGCCTCGTCTTCGCGTATCATGCCGCAGGATGCGTCAAGGACAAGAACGGCGAGGTCGGTTTTGTTCATCATTTGGCGGGCACGGCGAATGCGCAGTGCCCCTAGGGCAGTGTCATCGTCCATACCAGGCGTGTCGAACATGACCACAGGTCCAAGCGGAAGAAGTTCCATTGACTTTGTCACTGGATCCGTGGTAGTCCCGCGCGCCTCTGAGACGACAGACATCTCCTGGCCAGTCACCGCATTCATCAGGCTTGATTTGCCGACATTGCTCCGTCCAAAGAACCCGATGTGGCATCTTTCCGCTGACACTGTTTCGTTCATGCGCAGAATCCCTTAGAATCTAAAATCACGCTGACCGTTTTCAATCTCCACCAAATGGCGCTTGGCGATTTCGCGGATTTGCTCATTGGGGACATTCTCAATTTCACGTGCAATCAGTTTTTCGCCAATGGCGCGTGTCTCTGGCGTCGCGTAGTCCATCAGGTATTCCTTCAAGGTCATCAAAGCATTGGGATGGCAGCAGTTCTGAATCTTTCCTGCCTTGCATAGTGCCATGAATCTGTCACCAGTGCGGCCTTCACGGTAGCAGGCCGTGCAGAAACTCGGAATATAACCCATTTCCATCAGCCAGCGAGCGACTTCATCCAAAGTGCGGCGGTCGTTGACATCGAATTGCGCAGATTCCTCGGCCTCAGGCGTGTCGTCAGCATAGCCGCCGACACTTGTCTTGGAAGCGCCGCTGATTTGAGAAATACCCAGATGAAGTACGCGCTCGCGCGTCTGCTTGCTCTCGCGGGTCGAGACAATCATGCCTGTATAAGGCACGGCCACGCGGATGCAGGCGACGATTTTTGCAAACTGGTCGTAATCGATGCCGTTCTTGAAGGTGGAAGGGTCAATGTCGTCTGCGGCACGGATGCGAGGCACTGAAATCGTGTGCGGGCCGACGCCGAACGCGGCTTCGAGGTGTTCAGCGTGCATGAGCAGCGCTGAGAATTCATAGCGGTAGCGTTCAAGTCCGAAAAGCACGCCGAGGCCGACATCGTCGATGCCGCCTTCCATGGCGCGGTCCATTGCCTCGGTATGATAGCAATAATCATGCTTTGGCCCAGTCGGATGGAGGATTTCATAACTTTCCTTGTGATATGTCTCTTGGAAAAGGATATACGTGCCGATGCCCGCATCCTTGAGTTTGCGGTAGTTTTCCACGGTCGTTGCGGCGATATTCACATTGACGCGGCGGATGGAGCCATTCTTGTGTTTCACGCTGTAGATTGTCTTGATGGATTCCAGAATGTATTCAATGGGATTTTCGACTGGGTGTTCGCCGCATTCGATAGCCAGGCGCTTGTGCCCCATGTCCTGCAAGGCGATGACTTCGCGGCGGATTTCGTCCTGAGTCAGTTTTTTCCGTGGAATGTGTTTGTTTTTGAGGTGGTATGGGCAGTACACGCAGCCGTTGATGCAGTAGTTTGAGAGGTAGAGCGGTGCAAAGAAGACAATGCGGTTGCCGTAGAAGTCTTTTTTGATTTGTTCGGCGAGCGCGTAGATTTCCTGGTTCTTTTCCTCGATGTCGCAGTCGAGGAGGACAGCAGCCTCACGGTGGCTCAATCCTTTCCGGAGTTTGGCTTTCGCGATAATCTGGTCAATCAACTCTGCGTTATGCTTGTTCTTATCCGCATATTCCAGTGAAGCAAGCACTTCCTCATGGTTGATGAATTCATCTGCCTTGTGTGATTTTGGGTCGTAAATCATGTTTTCCGCTCTCTGTTCTGTAGGTGGGATGGTTATGGTTTTTGTGGCGCGTTCAGCAAGGAGCGTCGCCTCTTTCAATGGAGATATTGCAGCCGATGGAAGCCAGTTCGTTATTCAGCGCCTTAAGCCCCTCCACGGCTTCAAGCCCTGTGTTCGCTTTATGGTCGTACAGTGTATAATGGTTTCTGACATCCAACGGGGACAGATTTGGCATGACGACGTTGGCGCCAGAGAGTATTCCGCGAAGCCGTCCCTGCGGGAGGAGTGTCGCCAATGCCGTTGTCGCAGGCAGCAGGACTTTCGGAAGAATCATTCGGACAAGGGACAGCATCAGGAGTGTCATTTCAACGGTTCCAGACGGCTCGTTGGCAAACGGCGTCGCCTGATGTGGGATGAATGGGCCGAGGCCGACCATCTGCGGACGGAAATCCTGAATGAATTCCAAGTCCCGCGCAAGGCACTCAAGCGTCTGGAAAGGCGAGCCGACCATCATCCCGCAACCGACTTGATAGCCGAGTTCCTTCAGATATCCAAGGCATTCCAGACGTGTTTCCAATATCTGTGTGGCAGGATGGAGTTTGGCATAATGCCATGGCGTTGCGGTTTCATGGCGTAGCAGATAACGGTCTGCCCCTGCCTCGCGCAGACGGCGGTAACTTTCGCGGGAACGTTCGCCAAGGGAAAGCGTCACAGCGATGTCAGGATGACGTTCTTTGACAGCGGAGACGATGGCGCACATTCGGTCATCGGTGAAAAAACTGTCTTCTCCTCCTTGGAGGACGAGGGTGCGAAAACCAGCGGCATAGCCCTGTTCCATGCAATCAAGAATCTGGTCTGTGGTGAGTCTGTATCGGACAGCACTAGTATTGCTGCGTCGAATGCCGCAATAAAGACAGTCGTTTTTGCAGTAATTGGTGAATTCGACGAGGCCACGGATGAAGATTTTATTCCCGAACTGTTTGATTCGCAGTTGGTTTGCAAAATCATGGATAGGCGTATTGTCTTCAGGAAGGAGGTTCGATAAGAAACACTCGAATTCCTTGGCGGAAAGACGTTTCCCAGCCTTGAGCGAATCAATTAATTGTGGTGCGCTTCCATTCATCCGCAGAACCAGTTTTATGATGATGCAAATCACATCTTAAAGCATCGGGAAAAGAAAGGGATGCGTGTCCCTTGGCATGATTCCCATGTCAGGGACGTACAAAAAAGCACGCCCCGAACATAGGAAGACAGGGCGTGCTGGAATACTGTTTTCTGTTTTTGGGACGAACTTGCAGTAACTGCCAGATTGTCCACAGAATGGAAATGAGATCATACGCCTTCTTCCTCAGCCCGAAGCCTTGAAGTCAGAACAATAAAATATAGCCTAAAAAAGGCGTAATTCAAGTTATTGGCTATTAACGAAAAAGCGGTTCGCTTTACGGTCTTCCGCCAAACATATTCGCTTCTTAGAAGTGATTTCAAGAAAATGAGTCAGAAATTGCATCATTATTTTTGGGGCTGTAATTGAAGTATATTTGCCAAAAAAGTATAATATTAAATTAAGATAGCATAGACAATTCAAACTTTTGTCACATTAAGAATATGAAAAGGCTCTTGTTCACTCTTTTGACATTGTTGTTCGCGTTCATAACCTTGCATGCACAAGACGGGGGAAATCTGGCGTATAATGGCGATTTCCGCAAGGCGTTCCATGACCGTCCACACGGGTGGATTATGCAACAGGCGCCGTACGCCACTTACCAATGTTATGGTGGTCCAGACGGTTTGCCGTATGTTTCTATGCACCAGGGGATGGATGATGCTTTTGAGAATACGCTGCGCATCAGGTTCATTGCGCTTGTCCCTGGCGAAAAATATCACCTGAGCGCGATGATTCGCACAAAAAATTTCTCTGCGAAGCGCGGCGAACTGTTGCTTGTGCAAAATCCGTGGTATAAGGAAACAGGAGTCAAGAAGTTCCCAGAAACCACCAATGGCTGGCAGCGTATCGAAGCCGTTGTCACGTGTCCCGAATACGCCAGCCCCGACGGTTTTGACATCGTTGTTCTGTCCATAGGCCAGCGCGGCGTATTGGACATCGCGGATATCCGACTCGTAGCGTTGACCAAGAAGGGCGCGGCAGGTAGCCGCCCGTCCTGCGACTATTGGTTCGGCGGACCAAACGACGTTCGGGAAGATGGATTCACATACAACAATGTACGCCTCGTTCCATGGGGGCGGTCGTTCAATGAAATCCCGCTGTATTCTCCTGCCATTTCGTTTATTTGGTATGGTGCGCCCGATTGTCAGTTCAAGACGGCGGAGCATGTCGTCGTTGCTGCCGTTCCTGAATTGAACTTCACGAGTCCACAAGTGCTCTTCGAGGAAGGGAAGCCTTTTTCATTGAACTTATCGGGGTTGCATGCGGGGCGGCATCGCATTGCGGTCAAGGCAGTTGCAAAGGCTGATGGACACGTCGCCTACGAAGAACCGTTTGACGTCAATCTCCGCGATTTTCCTTCGGAATTACAGGTGACAAGAGGCAAGCGGCTGAACAACCTGTGCGTCGAATTGGCCAATTCGCCAGTCAAGACCAATGACACTTTCGAGTTTGTGACTGATTATGACTCGTGGATGTTTTTCACACTCAAGACGGTGGACGGCAAAAGGATGAATCTATCGCTGGACGGAAAGGCGTTTCCCGAAACGGATCCGTTGACGGGGCTGCCAGAGGCTTTCCGTTTCGTCGAGGGCGGACGTCATGCCGTCAAAGCGGGCGCGGACGGCACGCTGGTCGTTCGCGTGATTGCGGAATTGTTTTCGTGCGGCATGAACCAGGGGCCATCACTGCCATGTTTCAGCCCGTATGACGGGGAGTTCGCGAAAAAGTGGGCGTTGAAGGCTGTGACGACGCTGAATCGAGGCTCGTATGTCGATAATGGCGCGGCGTTGGTGGATGCCGCGCACGCCAGTGGACGCATCTGGATGGAGGACATGTACATTGCGCACAAAAACATTACCTCCGAGCGCATCATGGATATTCTCAAGCAACAACTTGGGCGCCTTGGAGCGAGGGACGGCAACACGTCCAATGAATTGGACTACATGACGTCCATCACACCAAAATACACATTGGCTTTGAAGGGCTTGAAGGTTCAGGACAACTACGATCCCAACAAACTGGTCTATACATGGGCTGGCACCTTCCCGCCGTACATCCCCGAAATCCACCGTGATTTCATCGGAACGTGCCTTAACGCTTCTGGCGGACGTGGCAAAATCCTCTTCGAGGCGTATCATCTGACCAAGCCGACGGAAAAGGAGGCGATTGTCTATATGCAAAACCTTCTCCTGAAGAATCTCCTCGGCTGCGAAAAAATATATCCAGGGTATATTCGCCGTGCAGGCATCATCCTCGGCAATTTCAACCAAGTGGGGGGCATCACGGAGGAGCATCATCCGCAGGTCGATTACAAGTACTATCTTGACATGCAGTTGAATATGCTGGCCAATCATCCCGCATTTGAGGGGCTAAGTTGCGTCGGATACTGGGGAACCCATCATGGGGATGAGGAGATGTATCGCTGGTCGCATGAACTGCTTCGACATTACGTTGTCGAGGGAAGAAAGGACATGCTTTCCACTCAGTACGGCTTCTCCTACCTGCCAGGTCATATCGTCAACAATGATTTCACCGATGGATTGAATGGATGGACGGTGGAGCCAGCGGAAGAGGGCAGCATCGCCATCGCGTCGTTCAAGGGCTACGGCGTCAACAACCAGAACCGCTGGATGAGCCCTGCAGGATGCGGCGATACTTTCTGCACTTTCAAGGCAGTCGCAGGAAAGCCGAACAGGCTGTCGCAGGAAATCAAAAATCTTGTTCCAGGCAAAAAATACATGCTGCTGTTTGCCGTAGGGGATTTTGATGACTTGAAAGCCAAAAGGCTGAATCCAGAGCAACTGGGCTTCAAGGCGACAGTGTCAGACGCGGACATCTCCCCCGAGTCCTTTGTGTTTGTCGATAAGCGAGAGAAGGGACTCTACGCTCACAACAACAATGTCGCAAGGCAGAATCTCCACCGAATCATTTTCACACCCAAGGCAACGAAGGCCATATTGGCATTCAGCGATGCTGCCGCCAAACCAGGAGAGACGCTGCTTTTCAATTATATCCAAGTCAAGCCATTCTTTGAAAAAGAACGATAGCACATTGAATTTCATTAATTTATAGATTATATTTCATTTGTCATTTGTTTTATCATTAAAACCAGAGGATCAAGAACAATGAAGAAATTCATGCAATTCACTCTAATTGAATTACTTGTCGTTATCGCGATTATCGCGATTCTGGCTGCTATGCTGCTACCCGCGCTTGCCAAAGCACGTGAAAAGGCACGCTCCATTTCCTGCACGAATAACCTAAAACAACTGATTACCGCGTATAAAATCTATGAGACGGATTATCCTCAGGCGATTCCCGTTGACCATAACGCAACGGCGCGCTGGGTTCTCATCATTGGTCTCGGTGCCTACGGCAACAAATATCTGTCATCGACAGAACCGAACGAGGCTGTTTGCCCTGGCCGTCCCCCGTTCAAGTGGAATACCTACAACACGACCTATATGATTCGTACGTGGGCAGAGGGCTGGCCGTCATCTTACTATGTCCAGGTGAGGGCGACGAAGACCGATGGTGTCCCGATGTCTGGCGATGCCTACAATGACCGTTTCATCATCAATAACATGATCAAGAACCCGTCCTCTGCGATTCTTCATGGCGATTCGTATGCGAAGACGCCTGTTGATGGTTATAATCAGGCGGGATATGGCCTGATCAAGTCCGCGCCAGATACCGCATCGACTGAAAAGAGCAACCGCTTCTGGCCGAAGGCACATGGTGGCAACGGAAACTTCTCCTTTGTCGATGGCCATGTCGAAGCACTCAATTCGGTCAGCGCAGTCGCGCAGAAAATCAATACGGAATTCACTGCCTCCAACTTGACTAAGATCAATGTCTATGGTTGGAAAGATGCAGGTAATTCCTCAGAAGTCGCGCAGTAACAGGCGGCTTTGTCTGACAATTCATTTGGTTATTTTGTTTTTTATGAGTTGCCTGGTTTGCTTGGCAACTCATTCTTTTAAATCCTATAGTGTTTTAGGAGCAGACATGAACGAATTGCAGAGAACCAACCCTGATTATGTCGTATATGTCCCGAAAGGCGAAAAAAGCGGGGCTCGTGATGGTACGAACCATGTCCTCACTGTCCTGCCAGGAATGGAGAAAGGCAGTCTTGTTGCTTTTTGGTTGCAGGATTCGGCCGAGCAGGCACCAGATTCCCATTTCGTGTGCGCACGTTCCACAGACAATGGGCAGACATGGACGGAGCCGATTGTCATCACAGGGCAGGACTATGACCCCGTGACTGGCAGGGGCCGTTGCTGCTTCGGAACGGCTTTCCGTAACGACAAAGGCAGAATATATGTGTTGCTCAACCATTCATGCGGCATCAATGACCCGCATGAAAACGGTTTTCTTCATATTACCTACACGGATGATGACGGCCGGACATTCGCGCCGATCGTTCAGGCGGAATTCAAGAAATTCCCTGAAATTGACAATGACGATCCAAATATCCCGCCAACGTGGATTTCCTATCAGCCGCCGCTGAAAATCTCCAGCGGAAAATATGTCGGGGGCATCACACGCTATGCCACACTGACGAAATTCCAAAAACGGGAGCACTGGCTTGACGAGGAGTCCGTATGCTCCATGTATGTCATTGAAAATGCCGACGAGAACCCTGAGCCGCAGGATTTGAAATTCACGTGGACATCTCTGTTGCATGCACCGTCCCGCTATAATTCGCAATGGAGCGTCGCACAGGAAGTCTCCATCGTCGAACTTCCCGACAAACGGCTTTTCTGCGCGTTCCGCACCAACTATGGCTCGCCTTGGTACTCCATTTCCTGCGATGGCGGTTATTCATGGGCAGACACTGAGGTCCTTCGCTATGGCGATGATAAGCCCGCCATACTCCATCCACTTTCGCCATGCCCGATTTTCAGTGATGGACAAGGTCATTTCTACATGTTCATCCATAATCACGATGGACATTTCGGCCCGTGGGGACCAGAAGATGCACTGCACCACCGCCGTCCTATCTTCTTGGTTCGCGGGACGTTTGCCCCTGATGCACACCAGCCGCTGATATTCGGTAGCCCAGAGTTGTTCTTTGACGATAATGACGTTCCCCTTGGATATTCGCACAAGCGTGCTGATCTCGCCCTTTATGCGTCGTTTACGCATATTGACGGTCAAAGCGTCCTCTGGTATCCAGACCGCAAGCATTTTCTCTGCGGAAAGATTATTGGCGAACCGTAAAAATACAGATTTTTGAAAAGGAGACAGCCATGCGAAGAGTTTTTTATGGAATTCTGATGACATTGTGCATCCAGGTAGTGCTTGGCGATGAATTGCCGCCCGAGTGTGATTTCTGGAGGCCGAATCCCAAAAAACTCATTGAATTCTCTTGGAACTCGCCAACGACGGATTACCTTCGCGAGCATATCCGTGAAATTGAGGAGAGAACGCCGTATCAGGGTCTTGGAATCTACGTGGAGGCTCCAGGCGAATGGCAGGGGAAACACTTTACCTGCACTCGCGGAACCATCTTTTCTCCTATCCCATGGAAATACGAATGGTTCGATAAGGCAATCGACGACTTGAAGCACACGGATTTCCGTACTCTTACGGACAATTTCTTCAGAACCAATTCATGCCCTGGAAACATTGACTGGTTTTCCGACAGCGATATGGCGACCGTCTGCAATAATTTCAGAATCGCTGCGCGAGTCGCGCGTGAAGGCGGTTTGAAGGGACTCTCGCTTGATATCGAGGGCTACGAGGCACCTCTTTTCATTTATGACCCTGAAAGCGGCCATGCACTTGAGGAAACCCGCCGTATGGTTCGCCTCCGCGGCCAACAGTGGGGCAAGGCGGTCTTTGGCGAATACCCAAACATGGTGCTTTTCTGCTTTTTCTGGCTATCAGATGCCTACATGAAGTATCTAAGCGTTGGCCGTGAAGGTGACCCTGCCTTGACGCCTTATTTCATCAACGGAGTCTATGATGTCCTGCCGCCAGAGGCGAGAATTATTGACGGCCATGAAACAATGGGGTATAGTGCCCATAATCTTGAGAATCTCTTACAAATACGGCAAGATTTGAATAATGTGCTGTTGCGGATGGTCGATAAGGAAAATGTCGAGAAGGCTCGCCGTCAGACA
>JAGCTA010000099.1 GCA_017963875.1 Victivallales bacterium
AACTGTCCAAAATGAACCAGCCATTGCACCATCTTCTGACATTGAAGGCAAATTCTCACAAATTCAGGAACTAATTCAAAAGAACGACCTTCTGAAAGCGCGCGATGCCGCCAGCGCAATTCTCCATTCGCCTAATGTCGTTGAATACGACCCCGTCTGGCGCAAGGCCGCACAGGCAATCAGCGACATCAATAGAATATTCTCCACAACAAATACACCCTGCCCCGAAAAACAAACGTATGTCATCAAGGACAAAGACGTCCTTGTCCGAATCGCTCATAATCAGAAAACCACAGTCCAGGCAATTATGAACATGAACAGGATTCCAGACCCTCGCAAAATCTGGATCGGTCAAAAATTGTCCTACATTGACGGCGACTGGTCAATCAAAGTTTCCAAGTCGCAGTTCCTTCTGACTTTATACCGCAATGGCGAATTGTATCGCGTGTTCAAAGTCGGAATCGGCAAGGACAACCGCACGCCAGTCGGCACATTTCAGATTCGCGACAAAGTCATCAACCCCGCCTGGGATTCCCCAGAGGGGCGAATTCCGCCTTCAGACCCGCGAAACATTCTTGGCACACGCTGGATGGGGCTTGACGCCACTGGGGATACGTCCTCCTACCTCACGGGATATGGCATCCACGGCACAACCATGCCTGAAACTGTCGGCACGCCGTCATCAGCAGGCTGTGTCCGCCTCAAGAACGAAGATGTCGAGGATTTGTTCAACTACATACCCGAACCAGCGTCTGCCAAGGTCAACGTCACAATCATTGAATAGTCGTCTGCATCACATCACACATTCCCCTCTCTGAATCGATATTTCCCATGACATTATCATCCTTTGATTTTGAAAAGCCAATTGGCGAACTTGAAACGAATCTGGCAAAATTCACTGAATTTGTCACTCGCAAGGACATCGATGTCGGCAATTCACTGGAAACGCTCAAGAACCTAGTCCCCGACATCGAGCGTAAAATCTACCAGTGCCTGACGCCCTGGGACAAAATCCAGTTGACACGCCATCCGCTCCGTCCCTATCCACAGGACTATGTCAACGAAATCTTCACGGATTTCATTGAACTTCATGGAGACAGACACTATGCGGATGACCAGACCATCTATGGAGGATTTGCGAAACTGGACACTCAGGATGTCATGGTCATTGCCACGAGAAAGGGGCGCAATCTGAAACAGAACATGCTCTATAATTTCGGTTGCTCCATGCCTGAGGGGTTTCGCAAGGCGCTCAGACTCATGAAACTCGCAGACAAGGCACGCTGCCCCATCATCACTTTGATCGACACTCCTGGAGCCTACCCTGGCGTCGGTTCAGAGCAGCGGAATGTCAGCGAGGCGATCGCAATGAACCTGCGTGAGATGTTCCGTTTCACTGTGCCCATCATCTGTGTCATCACAGGAGAAGGCGGTTCGGGCGGCGCACTGTCCATCGCCGTCGGCAACAAGGTTCTCATGCTGCAATACGCCTACTATTCTGTCATTACCCCAGAGGGCTGTGCGGCAATCATCTGGCGCACAAACGATGCCATTCCCAAAGCAGCAGCCGCTTTGAAACTTACAGCGGACGACCTTTACAAACTCCATATCATTGACGATATCGTCCCCGAACCGCCAGGAGGGGCGCACAGATCGCCCGAACATGCCGCCAGACTGCTCAAGGAGCACCTCCGCTCCAACCTTGGCATTCTCCTTGGCCTTTCCCCTGAAGACTTGAAGCAGCACAGATACGAACGTTTCCGCTCCATCGGCCAATTCATCGAATACCCATAAATGGTCGCCTTGCTCTTTGCAGGTGACCGTCCTCCTGCCTGCCAGAAGAAGATGCTACGGTTGTATCACGTTTTTGTGCGTATACGCCCTTATGCCTTCCAGCCATCGTTGAATTGTCTCCGCCGCAGGAAAATCACGGGGAATTTCAGGAATCGCGCGAGCAAGTTTTTCGTATTTGCCTATCGCCATTGGATTATATGGTTCCACATGCACGGCTTCCACATGCTCCAGTTCCTCTGCCAACGCCCCAATCGCTTTCAGATGCTCGTCTGAATCATTGACGTTCGGTATCAGCGGACAGCGCAGAATGATTCTCGTCCCTTCGGCGTTGAGTTGCCGCAGATTCTTCAAAATCAACGTCTGGTCAACGCCCGTCAACTGCCGATGGACCTCATCACCCGTTGCCTTGTAGTCAAAAAGAAACAGTTCCGTATATGTCAAACAGGCTTTTAGGCTTTCATAACTTGCGTAGCCGCAAGTTTCAATGCAACACCTGACGCCTTTTTCGGTAGCAAGCCGCAAAATCTCCAGCGTGAATTCAGGTTGGAACAACGGCTCGCCGCCAGAAATGGTAAGCCCCCCGCCGCTCTCGTCAAAAAACATCTTTTCCTTGACGGCTTCTGCAACAACCCATTCGGCACTGATCTCTCTTCCATAAACATTCAGAGCCTTTGCAGGACAGCCAGCGGCACGCTCCAATCGCGCTTCATCCGCCTTTTTTTGCAGAGGCAGTTCATCAAAAAGGCGACGACACGTACCACAGCCGATGCAACGTTCCTTCTGGAAGGTGATTTCCGCATCACGCGACTGAGATTCAGGCGTATGGCACCAACGGCAACGCAAAGGGCACCCCTTGAGAAACACGACAAGGCGGATGCCTGGGCCGTCATGTACCGCAAAATGCTCCAAATCCAAAATTGTCCCATTCATAACTTTTCCGCCTGTCGAATATACGCATCCTGTTCATACTTCGGCAACGAGTTCCACAAGACATTCCACCCGCAGATTCGCACCTGCAAATCGCGGTATTTCTCTGGTTCCACCTGTGCTTTTCGCAAAATCTCAGGTGCCATGACGTTGAAATGCATCGCATGACCGTAATTCTTGACGTATGTCATCAGCAACGCACGCATGGCAGCCAGTCCACTCTCACCCTTGACGGCACTTGGATGAAGCATGATATCCACGGGGAAATCGGCCATGAACAATGATGAATCAAATTTCAGCACGGAGGCCACCTGCGCAGTCGCGCCGTTCAGGGAGGCCCCTTGTGAAGCGGTCAGATTCTTGCTGAATTCGTCATTGCGTCGACGACCGTCCGCCGACGCCTCCACCATGGGCGCCCATTGGATAAAACGATTCGATGAGTGGAGCGATGTGGTGAAAAAGCCTCCCCGCGAATTTGGCCTGCCATTGTATCTCCGTGCCACTGCGCTTGCAAAATGCCGTGCGATTCGGTCGGGCAGGTCAAGATTGTTGCCGAACTTCTCTGGATCGTTGAGTAACCTGCAACGCCAGGCCTCATTGCCCTTGAAATCCTCGTCGAGCATTTTCACAAGTTCAGGCAAAGTCAGCATTTTCCTGTCAAAGACATATCGTTTTATCATTGTCAGAGAATCCGCCGTCGTCGCAGGTCCTGCAATCCAAAGGTTTGAATTATTGTATTTTGCCCCTCGAGAATAACCGTCAACAGCAAGTTTCAGGCTATTCTCAAAAGTGGATGACAGCATCGGGGCTGGATTGATGTCATCAAGACGTTCCTCCATCCTCAAGGCATAGTCGATATAGCGGTCGAAACGGTAGAACAGTTGCTTCAAAAACGCTCGATAGAGTTTACCAAACGATGTAAGTTCTTCCAGCGTGCCTGTCTTCAGTCCAAGTTGCTGACCACTCAGCGGCTCAACGCCATTGTGGAGCGCCAGTCCAAGGATTTTGACTGCATTGACGGTCACGGGGGCGGTTTCAACCGTTCCGCCGCGTGCGCAGTATTCATAGCAGCCTTTGATGTCTGCCGTCTGTGCCTCCCGCAGAGTATATCCATACCTGAGCATTGTCCGTTCAATGCACGTTTCTCCGACGAATGCAATGCTGTTCCTCCCACGACGAATCATATCCAACGCCTTGTCAACAAACGCCTTCGGTGCATGGGGCGAGACCTTGATTTGCAGTTTCGGATCGAAAATGCCCATGCGGTCGTATTCGTCAAGGATGAGGAAGGACAATTCATTGATGGTACTTGAACCATCTGCGTTCGTCCCGCCGAAATAGAACGGATGGCCGACCGTATAGTGCATGGCCGTCAACTGGTACATGAATGCGTTGATGAACTTGCGGATGTCCGCCTCCGTGCAACGTCCTGATGCAAGATCCTCGCAATAATATGGATACAGCACTCTGTCCAGATTGCCAAGGCTTCGTGTCTGAATGCCATCGACATATTCCGACAACTGGAAATAGAGCCATATCTGCAACAATGCCTCGTAAAAGGTCCCTGCATGGCCGTTTTTCAACTGACGTAACGCAGAAACAATCTGCTCGCCCTTGGGTTGAAGCGGCAGTTGCTCCGCCTCCGTAATCAA
>JAGCTA010000100.1 GCA_017963875.1 Victivallales bacterium
ACCTAACAGATCTTTCTTTTCATTGATTATCTTTTTTTTTTACAGTATATTATTGAGTTTGAGTAAGTTTCACCTTTGCCATTGTGGCAGGGCAGTTTTCAGTTGATGCACTCCCAGAACCGACAGACATCCGCAGGCGAGCTGTGCATCTCAGGCGCATTCATCTTAAGCAACTACAGGATGACGAATTGACATGACTGATAAAGCAAATGCAAAGACATTGCCGACATGGGATCTAGAGGCAATCTACAAGAACGCAGATGAATGGGAAGCGGATTTCGCCAGACTCCGCCCAATGGCAGAAACCTGCCGTGCTTTCAGCGGCAGGCTCGGGGAAAGCGCAAAAGTTCTCAACGATGCCTTCAAAGCGTTTGACGAGTTCAATCGGCTCGCTGAAAAAGTCTATGTCTATGCTTCAATGAAATCCGATGAAAACACGCTCATCAGCGAAAACCGCGCACGCGTCGGTAGAATCGAATCGCTGTTCGCCGAACTGTCGCCATGCTTCGCATGGTTTGACCCAGAACTCATGGCGCTACCTCAGAAGACCATCGATTCCTACCTCAAGTCAAAAACGCTCGCGTTCTACCGCCGCAGTCTTGAAGACACCCTTCGCGGGCGCGAGCACACATTATCCAAACAGGAAGAATGCCTGCTCGGAGCGTTCTCCGATGTCATCGGAGCGCCCGCACACACTTTCGAGACACTCAACGACGGCGACTTGACTTTCGGCAAGCTCAAGAACGGCAATGGCGAGACCATGGAACTGACACATGGAAGCTATCACCTCTTCATGGAGGACGCCAACCGCGCCGTCCGCAAGGCCGCGTTCCGCAAACTCTACCTCGTGTATGAAAAGCTGCGCAACACATTCGCATCCACGCTGGACGCGACGATGAAGGCGCACGCAGTCTCCGCGCAGGTCCGCCATTTCGGCTCGACGCTTGATGCGGCGCTTTTCTCCGACAAGGTACCCGCGACCGTCTACACACAACTCGTTGATACTGTCCACAGCCGTGTCGGCCACCTTCAGCGCTACCTGAAGCTCCGCGCGAAAGTCCTGAAGCTCAAGCAGCTCGACATGTACGACTTCTACAATCCTCTGCTGCCCGCCTGCCGCCTTTCCTTCACATGGGACGATGCCGTCAAAACAGTCAAAGAGGCCTTGAAGCCCATGGGCAAGGAATACTGCAAGACGCTTGACATGGCATTCAGCCTGCGGTGGATTGACGTCCCCGAACGCAAGGGGAAACGCTCTGGCGGATATTCAGGCGGCTGCTATGACACCTATCCGTACATTCTCCTGAACTTTCAGGGGACGCTGGACGATGTCTTCACGCTCGCCCACGAGGCAGGCCACTCGCTCCATTCATACTATTCGCGCCACAGCCAGCCGTACCACTATGCCGACTACAAGATATTCGTCGCGGAAGTCGCCTCGACCACGAATGAGATTCTTCTGGCTGAATATCTTCTCAAGAAGGAGAAGGATTCTGCAGTTCGGGCATATCTTCTGTGCCATCTGGCCGATGAAATCCGCATGACCATCTACCGCCAAACGATGTTTGCCGAATTTGAACTTAAAATCCACACGTATGCCGAATCGCACACACCGTTGACTGCGGACTTGCTGGACACAGAATACTATAAACTAAACGAGTTCTACCATGGCATTAAAGCCGACAAACTCATCTCGCACGAATGGGAACGCATACCACATTTCTACTACAACTACTACGTCTTCAAATATGCCACTGGAATGTCGGCGGCCATTCGCCTGGCCAACAGGATTCTCAATGAAGGGCCGCAGGCACTTGATGACTATTTTGGATTCCTTAAGGCGGGATGCAGCCGCGATGTCCTTGACATCATGCGCGGTGCTGGCGTTGATCTGGAAAAACCTGAACCCGTGGCGGCGGCTCTGGATTACTTCGGAACCATCATCGACCGACTGGAAAAAATCCTGTAGCCAGTTACCGCTTACCACAATCAATAGGAGCAAGCATCACCATGCCTAAATCCACATACGAAATCACCCACGAAACCGCTGACTGGTCAGCGGCTTACGACTATACTGAAGCAAACGGTCCATTAACTCTGGCGCAAAATGGAACCGTCTTTCTGAAAAACCATGTCAATACCATTGACGACCGTGGAATGATTGTCATAAAATCACGGTCGTTTCACAAGGCAGGCACCGCGGTCAATGACACGGAAACCAGTTTCAATGCCACTGGCGCATCGGGCTTTCGCCAAATCACGCGCTATGCCAACAACGTCGCACGAATTACAACCGATATCAGCATTAAGCGAGACACGATTGTTAAGAAAGTTCTGAGACTTGGTTCATTTGAACTTGTCGGAAAATGGTGCCGAATGATGGTCATCAACCGTGATGGCACCGCGCAATGGACCGAACTCACGCCAGGCGAACTTGTCCAGCAAGATATTTCTCCTCTGGCATGGATTTTCGAAAGAGAAGACGGTTTCCGATGCGAGGTTGCAACTGGCTTCGACCTTTGGAGATGGACCAACGGCATCGACGGAATCCCCATGAAAACGGTGATTTCCATCAATGAGGACGGCATTGCATTTGACCGCCAAATCATTTCAACGGTCGAGCCTGTCCCCCCAAATCCCCGCGACTATCGTTTCTGTTACCATATCGCCTGGTCGTCACCGAAAACCATACAACCTGCAACAGACGACATTCCAGCCATCATGGACATTTCCAAAGGCGTGCTTGACCTATCGGCACTGGGAGAAAGCCCCGCCTTGTCACTTGACATGACAATGCTGCCATTGCCTCCTGGGGCCTTTGTCAACGGCACAGCTGGTAATGCCATCTGCTGGGAAAGCAAGGCCACTCTTTCAGCCATCAAGCCCATCATCCGCCAACTGGCCGCCAATTTCCCCAATGGGCAGCTTCATTTTATCAACGGTCTTACACCATCGGTTTGCACATTCGGCAAGCATGTTGACCGCCCCCGCGCAAAGACAATCCATTGGGATTTGAACGGAATCATCTGCTTTGCACAATGGGTTCGCCAAAACCTGGGGGATGGATGGATTATCACCTCCGCATTGGATGGAATCTGGAGCGAACTGCCATCATTGCAATGCCTCTTTGGAGCAAATGGCTTTAATCTATGACTTCATTGGAGCAGCACATCCAGGATTTTCTGAAAAAGCACCCTGCAAGCCACGGCTTTGTCGGCTTCAGCGGTGGAATTGATTCCACAGCGCTGCTTTTGCTATTACACGATGCTGGAATCAATGTCACCGCGGTGCATTTTCAACATGGCATCCGAGGCGATGAGGCTGAATCCGACGCAAAATGGTGCCTTGACTTCTGTAAACAGAGAAAGATTGATTGTCATCTAATTCGTCTTGACGTACCTAAACGCCGCAACCAGGGAGAATCTCTTGAGGAAGCGGCGCGGCGTCTGAGACTTCAAGCATGGAAAACTCTGTGGGAAGAATCTCCCCGCCCGATTTTCCTTGCACATCACGCCGACGATTCCATGGAAGAACTCTTTCTGCGCCTGGCGCGTGGTTCAAACTGCACAGGGCTGACTAGCCTTCGTGAAAGCAGATGCCTAGACGGCATGACGTTCCTTCGCCCTCTTTTGACCATCCGAAAGGAAGAACTCAGGCAATATCTGCTTTCCTGCAACATTGATGACTGGAGAACAGACTCCACGAATTCTGATAGCCATTATCGCCGCAATGCTGTTCGAAACCATCTGCTGCCGCTTTTCAATGAATTATTCGGAACTGACGCAGGATTGCTCCAATCGCTCAAGGTCTTGAAGATTGATGCAGATTATCTGGAACTTCAGGCACAAAAGGCATTGTCTGAATTGAAAGACATTCATTCCTGGCAGCAATTGCACGAAGCCATCCTTCCACGAGTTTTCCGACTATGGCGGCAACAGCAGGACGGCGTCGATGAAGCACCATCACGTGCGTTTACACAGGAATTGGCGCATCTTTTGCGCGATTTCAACGGCACGCCTGTTTCATTGCAACTCAATCCTTCGAGCATCATTCGCCTGTCACAACGCGGGATTCGCCTCATACCCATGACAGGTTCCGTTGTACCAGACATCACCTATGACTGGAATTGGCGTCTTCAGTCCGAATTGCACATACCTGAACTTGGTGTGACATTGTCAACGCATAGTAATTCGCAAAACGTTATCAATCCTGCCTGGACCCCCAATGATGACTGCATTGAAGAACACTTTTCATCCGCCAGCCTTCCAGACCATCTGACGATTCGCACCTGGAAAGCGGGTGACCGAATGATTCCATTTGGTCAGTCCAAATCGAAAAAAATCCAAGATATTTTCACTGACGCACATATTCCACGCGTCAAACGTGGACATTACCCTGTCATTCTTGCAGAT
>JAGCTA010000012.1 GCA_017963875.1 Victivallales bacterium
GAACGGCCAGGCGTGAATACATGGACAGCATCTTCTCCCGTGGGATGACGAACTTCGTCTCAAAGTCGCTGACGGTTCCAGAAATCATGAGGGTTGGAATCGTCACCTTCGTTATGTCGTATGGAATGCGGATGGCGGCCGCCCCTTCCTCGTGCGTGGGCGAAAGCGCGACAGCCGTCTTGTACAATCCCTTGTGCGGCTGGATGGTGATTGCGTTGAACACTCCCACGCCGCCCTGCGAATGGCCGGATATGCCGATTTGCTCTCTATCGACCTTGCCGTGGAAGGTGCCGGTCCTCCTGCAGCAGCCATTCAAGCGTCATATCGGCGGATTCCCCCGACCATGTGCCTGGGTCGTCATTTCCGATGACGATGAATCCCCAGGATGCCAGATGTCTGAAAAGAGCATCGTATTTCTCAGGCATCACGCCCGTGCCGTTGACGAATACGACAACAGGCCAGCGGCGTGTCTCCTGAGGCAGTTCTTCTGGATAGAAGCAGGTGATTTTCCGGACAGGCTCATCCGCCGCGACAGACAGCGACTGCACGCCGTGCGCCCCCATTGCCAGATAGCGCGCTTCTATCGGACCGCCTGTCGCAGTCTTCTTCGTGTAGTCGGGAGGCACGAGACATGAGGTTAGCAGCACGGAGCAAAGCAGCACGCCTGCGCATCCGCAGGACAAAAAACCGAAGACTTTCTTCAACTTCCTCATAATAATCCGAATCTCCTCTTGGACGGTATCATATCTGCCTTTCGGTGTTTTCCCTTGCCTTCTTGCCGAACGGCAGGCCACCAGTCTCCATTAGTCTGCTCTTCTGACACAATCACGGAGTCACAGGTTAATGACCTGATTTATAGATAATATACCCCAAAACAACAATAGTTTCTACCAGTTCCTCCGCTTTTCAACTCTCTCTTCAACTCTTAATTAAAAAATGGAAGTTTTTACCTACAGACACAATCACAGCAGAAAACATCTCTTTAGACATTGAAGCCGCCCGGCATCTCTGCCGGACGGCCTTGTGTTCTTCATTGGCTGTACGTTCTATTGTCCCAGTTCCATGACCTTGATCTGTGCGTAAAGGCAGGTGAGGAACTGCCGCCAGGCTGTGAAATGCTTGCAGTAGCGGTTGGAGTTATTCGTTTCTACAGACTTTTCAAAACGATGTCGGGGTATGAACTGGAAAAGCTGAGAAAAGATTATATTGTAATGCATGAGTCAAGGTGTTGTACTTGAAATTAACTTGTTTGGTCACTATTTAATTTAGAGTGCCATTGAGTTATTTAAAGGCTTTTAATTTTATTCTGACAGTAGTGATGCCAGTTCTAGTTTCTTCATACAGGCCGCCTCTGTTTTCCATTAAAAACAGGCATTGGCAGACCATAATCCCCAGTTTCTTCCGCATGGAGAAATTGCCGTCTAATATCGCCAGGGAGGAATATCATACGCCTGATGGCGGGAAAATTCTCCTGGATTGGGCGCGTGTCAATTCAAAGAAACTGCTGATATTGAGCCATGGACTCTGCGGCAGTTCGCGACGGCACTACATATTGTCGTTGATCAAGGTGTTCAACAGGGAAGGCTGGGACTGCCTGGCATGGAATTTCAGGGGAACTGGTGCCTCGCCAGTCAATAACTTCAAGTACACCACCCAGAATTCCACATATGAATTGGACTGGATAACGCGGTATGCCTTGGAGAAGGGGCATTATGAGAAGGTGGCCTATTCTGGATACAGCATGGGTGGCAATTTGTCCGCTTTGTATTTGAGCCGGGAGGCGGACAGACTTCCCCCGCAGGTTTGCGGAGGCGCGGTGTTTTGCGCGACAGTTGATATACTGGAGAGCAACCGTTATCTGCATTCATTCATGGGGCTGCGTTATACGGATCATTTTCTAAAGCCGCTCATTACGCAGATCAAGCTCAATGCCGCCCAGAATCCAGGCGTGGTGAATCTGGATGGACTGGAGAAAATCCATACATTTGATGAATTCGACAGGCGCTTTACCGCGCCCCTCAATGGCTTCAAGGATGAAACCGACTATTATGTCACCGCTTCAGCCTATAGGCATTTTCCAAAACTTAAGGTGCCGCTTCTGCTTGTGGCCCCGAAAAACGACCCCTTTCTGGCGGGAGATTGTTTTCCAGTTGAGGAGGCGAAGCGGAATCCCTTCCTCTATCTTGAGATGCCAAGGTACGGCGGGCACTGCGGATTCCCGACGCCGAAAGGGCGGGACTGGTGGCCTGCGCAGAGGGCATTGTCATTTTTGGAGCAGTATTGCTGAATTAAGAGATAATTCTACTAGGTAAACCCCCGGCTTTGCCGGGGCGACTAGAAGCGTTCAACGTTTGCGGCAATGCAAATGGCGCATGATGTGCCACATTATATCAGCTCGCCAAAGCGGATACAATGAGGACAACATCATGGCCACTCCCGTTAATCTAGCACACTTTGAAGAATGTCTCTGCCACATTGTTTTTATCCCGAAATAACGGCAAAAGCAGCTCTACGGGCCATAGTTCAGCGTCTCCGGCGTTGTGGGCCACATCAAAGGCAAGAGCGCCATCTGGGTGGCGCGCAACTGGGTACGGGAAGCAGCGCAACTTCGGCGGCGAGCATTTCTGGGCCAGGGGCTTCTATGTGAGTACCGTAGGCCGGGATGAGGAAGTCATCCGGCATACATCAGCGATCAGAAAAAACGCGACTAGGAGGAAGACAGGCAACTTGGTTTGCCTTTCAACTGAGGGTACGTTCCGCAACCGCCTTCAGGCGGCAAAATGGTAAATCGCTTTGAGCGAGCTGAACAAGCCACCGCCAGGGCGGTGGTATTTGGCTCCCACTCAAACTATCGTCCAATGCGATGACCCTGGCGGAAGAAAGGAACTGGTAGTGTGAAATATGGCGGATAGGGAAGAAACGACAGTCCCTAAATTGGACACTTTGTCAGTTTTTATCAATTATATTTGACATAATGTCAATAAATGCTATATTAGTTACATTACACGATGTCAGACTATTGACACTAGCAGGAGAATCGGCCATGGCCATTTCAGAGAAAACCACGACCAGCAGGCGCGAGGAGATCGTCAATGCGTGCGAGAAGCTGTACAAGACGATGTCCTTCCGCGAAATCACGCTGAAGGAGATCAGCGAGGAGACCTCGTTCTCGCGTCCGTCCATCTACAACTACTTCGCCACGAAGGAGGAGATATTTCTTGCGCTGTTCGAGCGGGAGTATGACCGCTGGAATGCGGAACTGGAGGAAATCCACAGGGGGAAACACACGCTTTCCATCCGTGCGCTGGCGGAGAAGCTGGCGAAGTCCCTGGCGGCGCGTCCGCAGCTGCTGAAGTTGCTGTCGATGAACCTCTATGACATGGAGGCCAGCAGCCGTCTCGAATGCCTGACCCGCTTCAAGCACTCCTACGGGAAGGCCCTGGAGAACATGAAGCGGATTCTCCTGAAGTTTCGCCCTGAGATGACGGGTGGCCAGATACGCGATTTCATCTACGCCTTCTTCCCCTTCATGTTCGGCGTCTATCCCTACACGGAGGTGACCGAGAAGCAGAAGGAGGCGATGGAACAGGCGGGCATCGACTTCGAACTATCATCGGCCAGGGGACTCATTTTCACCTTTATATTCAATTACCTCAACAAGCAACAATAAGGAACACACCATGAAAAAAGTGCTCGTCATCTCCGCGTCACCCCGCAAGGGCGGCAACTCCGACCTTCTCTGCGACGAATTCGTCAAAGGCGCGACCGAAGCAGGCCACGAGGTCGAGAAGATTCGTCTTGCCGAGAAGAACGTCGGCTTCTGCAAGGGCTGCTACGCCTGCCAGAAACTGAAGAAGTGCTTCCAGAACGACGATGCCAACGAACTCGTCGAGAAGATGCTCGCCGCCGACGTCATCGTCCTCGCCACTCCCGTCTATTTCTATTCGATGGACGCGCAGCTCAAGGCGCTCATCGACCGCAGTGTCTCCCGCTGGGACGACTTCGGACGCTTCAAGGGGACGGAGTTCTGGCTGCTTATCACAGCTGCTGACGAGAGCCGCGACATGATGTCCGCCACCCTGGAGGGGCTTCGCGGCTTCATGCGTGACTGCATGGAAGGCTCCATCGAACGCGGCGTCCTCTACGGGACGGGCGCTTACGAAAAGGGCGAAGTCCGTGATCTGCCGGTCTTCAAGGAAGCCTATGAAGCCGGAAAGACCTGCTGAAATGGATCGGCGGGATTTCATCAAGGGCATCGCGGCTGCTGCTGCATTGGGAGCACTGGGCGGTTTCGCGGGGTGTTCCGAACCCGTGGCGAAGAAGACCGTGCGTTCGCGCGGAGCACAGATCACCCGCCGTCCGTGGCAGAACACCGACCTCACTCTGCCGCTGCTGGGCTTCGGGATGATGCGGCTGCCGAC
>JAGCTA010000101.1 GCA_017963875.1 Victivallales bacterium
AACGCAATCATTCAGTTAATTATCAAAATCATTTTATTGTGGAAAAACACTCATATTTTTTCAACTTGTGTGGGGGAGGTAATGTTCTGACAAGTATATTTAAATCTCATCAAAAACCAATCAGACGTTTTACGAAAAAGAAAGAGAATTCCATGTAGTTCGTGTGGCAGTATTCCATCGGGTATGGTCCATTTGGAAAAAACACAATAAAACGTATAAAATAGTATAAACTTATTCCAAAGAATAATGTACCGTGCCAACGTCGATTTTTTGCAAAAAAAGAGATTACTTTTGAAAGCCAAATTGGATGACAGGATAGTTGCAATCGAAAATGGCATGATAATCCTGCAACCAATGTGGCTATCAAAGGCAAAGTGAAGGGATGGTAAACAATACTGCCCAGAACATCTCCATGCAACAGTGCAATGACAGAATGTGTCAGACCACAACCAGGACATGGTATTCCCAAAAACATACGACATGGGCATAGTTCAAACTTTCTCAGAAAAAACAAATTGGCTAAAGTGAGTATACTGTAGAATAATACAATTAATGTGATAACTTTTATTTGCCATTCCTTCATTTTTTACAACTATTTATTTTTATCTTATTTTGATAACATTTTATTCTGAACAGCATTGGCACGTTCCAGCAAACTGTTTAATTTGAAAGGAATCAGTATATACAAGCAGCAAACACATGTGACAAGGCTAACGGGAAATGTCTCAGCCGGGGGAATGACATCATATTTCTTCTCCATTGCAACAACTGCTTTTTCAATTTCAATCATACCAAACGGTATAACCAAAATCTTAATCAGATGCCAACTTGAATTCATGCTCATTTTTTCCTCAAATTCCTTGAGGATGATGTGAAAATTATACAGACCGATTGGGGCACAACATGGGAAAAAACCAAGCAGAATAGCAAAGAGATTAGGAATCTGACCAAGTTTCCAACCTATTATTCCAGCATTTTCATTTGACATTTTTTTCTCCTTTTTTATCTTTTTACTTTTCAGAGGTTACCAAGAGTGTATCTGGCTACAAAGACAATTGGATGTTCTTTTTATGTTTTCATTCTTATCCCTCCTTGTTTGAGTGCAGGCTACCTTTTTCACATTTTGTGACGGAGAACAGCCGACGGTACATTTGAGGAATTGTACCACGACTATGGATTAAAAGTCCAATTGTTTGTTTTTGCTTTCGTTCTTGCGTTGTTTTTCGAGTTCTTCTTCCGCCATTTTCTCTTTGAGGTACAGTTGATGATAAGCCTCCATTTGCTTGGTATCGACAATGACTATGGTTTTTGCCTTACTGTCAACGGACATTTTCAATTTTGTGATTATGATTTTTCGGTCTGACCGATTCACTAGTTCCTTTGCCTCATCATTGAATGTAACATTGATATCATGTGCCATAACTACAACCTTTAGCCCATTGGATTCGAGAATACATGTTTTTTCAAGTAATTGATAGCGTGCTAATTCCATTCTTAGGTCATTTCTCAACTTATCATTTTTCAGAACCTTTTGGGTAGTGTTTGGAGATTCAATGCCCAACTGCTTTGAGTACTTGTTGACGATGTCATCGAATTCGACATCAGGTGAACGAAGTGTTACGCAGTCTTGCACAAGGACTCCAATGGGATCATTGGCGTTTTTATGTGCGAAATAAAAATCCACTTCGGTTTTGTCATTATATGGGTTTCTGTTATTTCCATAATTGTTTGCCGTAGAGACAAAACAAGCGTTTGTACTTTTTTCGTCAACTGAAATCTTGGTTGAAAATGTCAGATTCTTCTCAGAGATACATTTCTTATTCATTCCAGATTTATAGGTTTTATAAAGAGGAATTTCGGAATCGCAAACATCCCTGTTTGGGAAGATGAAACTTGGGTCATCTTTATATTTATCAAAAACAGTCTTTGGGGCATTTTGTTCTTGATTTTCATCCTCATTTGTTTCCTGGCCAGTCACTGCGCCACCTATTGCCTTTGCAGCATCATTGACTTTCTGCGACAAGGCATCCATGAACCCTGCCGTTCCTTTGAATGAAATGACTAACAGTGCCAGTATTGTTGCAATCAAACGTCTCTTCATCTCTTCTACTCCTTGTGTTGGTTTATATGTTCGCCTTCTTGGACCAAAAAAGAAGGCACGTGACGTCTTTGGCCCGCCGAAGGTACTTGCAAAAACTGGAAGAAACACAAAGAGACACGTGCCCAGACAGCCCAGACACAAGGGCATGTGTGCATTGTGCCGCTTTTCCCATAAAAAGTTTGCAAGTTTTTCGACGGGACGACTGCTAGGTTGTCATGAAGTCTGTGGCTTCACTGGAATGAATTCAGTGCTTTTCAAGTGGCATTGTCCTGATAGGTACAAATGTTTGTCCTATCTAGTTATTCCACCAAAGCAATAAATCAAATCGACAATAGCGTCTTCTTCCATTTCCGACAAGCCCTTGGCGGACCAAAGACGATTAAGGAGTAGCAGGATGCGTGCCAACTGGTTATGTGGGTGTACAATAGCCTAAAAGGCGGTGTTTTGAGGGTGTTTGATGGGCATTTATTTACCAGTGTGGTTGATAATTAACCAACTGCTCTCAACCGCCAACCGATGAAATTAATGACAGTTGAATCTATTTTTACAAATGTTTTATTGTTTTTTATGCTCCCATTAGGCTTTTCAGACATTCCGCCTCAGGCGTATCCATAATTGATTTTCATGCGAGAAAAGGTATAGTAGTACTTTGGATACAAAGTCATAACTCAAAGGGACTGGACAATGGAACTGAACTGGCAAAGGAATACGACGCCGCAGGAATTGTGGACGCTTCTGGAAACACTTGGAGAGGAATACCCGATTGTGGAAAAAAGAACGGGCAGGGCGTTACGTTTTGTCCGTGTGCCTGAAGCACGGATTATGCGGGCATCTCGCGATGCCGAAGGTTCATTTGTGATTGACTATGGAAGTTTTGCGGCGGCGGCACGAGGCATCGCCTTTGCACTTGCTGGCATTGAAACGCAGGAGGACATGTTCTTTCGGACATTTGGCGTCCTCATCGACGTATCCCGCGCCCCAGTGATGACTGTCAAGCACTTCAAGGTCTGGCTGAGGCGTCTGGCACTGTGCGGATATAACATGGCGATGCTCTATACAAAAGACACATACGAATTGCCTGGCGAACCGTATTTCGGCTATATGCGAGGTCGTTACAGCAGGGAGGAAATTCGCGAAATCGATGCCTACGCCAAACGGTTGAATATTGAAATCATCGCGTCCATCCAGGCGCTTGGGCATCTGGAGCCGATACTGCGGTGGAGTGCGTATCGGCCAGTCAAGGACACGGATAATGTCGTGCTAGTTGATAATCCGCAGACATACGAACTTATAACCAAAATGCTTCAATTCTGGAGCAATGCTTTGTCCAGCCGCAGAATTCATCTGGGCATGGACGAAACGCATGACCTCGGGCGCGGACGTTTTCTTGACCTGAACGGCTACGAACGCGGTTGGGACATTTACAATCGCCATCTTACAAAGGTCAAGGGCATTTGCGACACATTCGGCCTGAAGCCTATTATCTGGAGCGACATGTACTTCAGGTTCGCCAATGTGAATCAGTCATACTATGACTTGACAACCGTTGTCCCAGACGACGTCAAGGCGGCGATTCCCCCTGGTGTGCAACTCTCCTATTGGGATTATTATCACAGCGACAGAAACTTCTACAGCGCATTTCTACAGAAGCATCGTGATTTGGCGGGCGAGCCGTTCATGGCCTCGGGCATCAGGACGTGGTGCACCCTGTGGTATGACCATGAAACGACAGAGCGCAATGCAGGCGCATGCATCGACGGATGCCGTGACGCAAACGTCAATGAACTGATTTTCACCCTATGGGGTGATGACGGCGGATATTCGGAACTGGATTCAGCATTTGCAGGCATTGCCTGGGCCGCTGATCATGCCTTCAATCCCGCAGACGACAACGAGAAGAGGGTGGCTGCAGTTTTCCAGGCTGTCTTCGGCTCAGACTACGAGCGCCATTTGATTGCCTCGCAAATTGATTTCTCGCATATCGACCATGATACTCCAGACAATACTTATCATCTTTCTGCTGCGGCGACGTTGTGGGACGATCCGCTCATGGGCATCTACTATCGTGAAATGATGTATTTCGGAAAGGACGTCTGGCAAAAGACTGTCATTCGCTACCGAGAAATTGAAGAACGTCTGCAAGGTCATGAGGACGACCGTTCAGCAGGCGATTTCGGCTATTTTCTGCACTTGCTGCGGGTGCTTATAGCCAAAATCGAATTCCGTAACAGGCTTCAGGAGGCCTATCGTCTTCGCGACAAGGCGGCTTTGGCAGAACTGGCTGAGCAGGCAGTCAATGACATGGTTCCAGCACTGGAAGAGTTGATTCTGCTATATCGTCGCCAATGGAAACGGTCGTACAAGAGTTTCGGACAGGAAGTCATGCAGATTCGCATCGGTGGGCTGATTCAACGGTATCGCGAGGCGGCACGGGCGATTGGCGAATTTGTCAAGGGCGAGGTTCCAGCAATGGAAGAACTTGAAAATGTGGTTCCTGGACGCGGCTATGGGGACACGCGCTACCGTATGCTCGCCACAGGCGGCTGGTTCATCTAGATAGAGTCGCCGAGTTGACAAGCACAGCATTTTAATAATTTTATGGCACTATAGGAGAATCCCATGCAGGAGACAATCAGAATACCACACATTGAAGGCAACGCCACGCCAGCCATCGTGGAGGCATGCGGGAAAATCCATCCGAATACGTTGATTTCATTTGAAAAGGGCATCTATCACTTTACGAAGGACGGTGCGCATGAAAAGGATATCCGAGGCATTCATATCATGCCTGGATTAAAACAGGTCGTATTCGACTTGGATCACGTCGAAAACCTGACGATTGATGGCAATGGTTCGGAGTTCATGTTCGACGACATTCTGTTTCCCTTTGCGATGATTCATTGCAGGAACATCACGCTGCGGAATTTCACCATCGACTTTTCGTTTTCACGCTATTGCCAAGGCGAAGTCGTGCAGTCGGACGAGAGCGGATTTGAACTTGCCATCGATTCCAGCCATTTCAGTGCCGAGGTCGATGCTGGCGGTCATGTGATTTTCCACAGCCGCGATTTAAGCGTCTCGACAGAGGACAGGGCGATACTCATCGGCAATGCGATCTTCGGCAGATCGCCATGGGATTACGTGTTCGCGGGGGATACGCAGCAGTCAAAGGAGAATCTGCCGACGTCGTATATTGAAACGGATGCTGTTGCGACGCCGCGTGGCATGCGGTTCAACTACCGCGAGCAGTCGCGACGGCTTGTCTTTCCATTGGGCGACAACCTGATATTCTGCTATGAGCCACGGAAGAACGTCAACATCCTTTCATACATGGGCGAAAACATCCATCTCGAGAACGTCGCCATGTACCGTGGCGGCGGCATGGGCGTTGTGATTGCGCGGACGAGGGACTTCTATGCGGACAATGTGTCGATTCAGGTCAGACCTGGTCGGAATGAATGCCGCTCGACAACGGCGGACGGTTTTTTCCTCGTGCAGAACGATGGTGCCGTATCACTTCGCAACTGCTTGATTTCTCATACGTTGGATGATGCACTCAATATCCACGGAAGTTACCACAAGGTCAGCGAAGTTTCAGGCAATGTCATCATTTTTGATGTCGGATATAACGCACATCGTGGCTTCATGAGTTATGAACCGCAGGACAGACTCACCGTCAGCGACCGCGAGACGCATTGCTTCAAGGCGTCGTTCACTGTACTCAAGGCCGATATGCTTCCCGACGAGCGCATTAGGCTTGAACTTGACGGCGACTGTTCTGCAATTTCTGTCGATGACATCGTCGAGAACGACTCGCGCGTACCGAAGTTCATATTTGAGAACAACAAAGTTGTCTGCTGTCCTCATCTGCGCATATCGGACAATGGCCCTATTGTCATACGCCACAATACGTTCGACAGAATCAACTGCATTTTGGTCATTGACCTTCTGAAGTACTGGTACGAGGCTGGCGCGGTCAACGGCATGGTCATCGAGGACAACTTGTTCACGGGCACTCCTCAGGCAGGGAAGGGCTACGCCATCAACATCTACAGTTCCAGAAAGAAAGGCACGGACATACGCCACAAGGACATCTCCATCGTCAACAACCGTTTCATATCGCCGAACACCCATGCCATTGCCGCTGCGCAGGTCGATGGTTTGGTCATTCGCGGCAATGACTTTCATGGCGGCGTGGAGGACACGATGCTGTTGATTGATGATTGCACAGGAGTTTGCAACTGCGATAATCAGTTCAATGCCTGAAGGTTGAGGATGGCCTCCTGAGTTTCTACTGCACGTCAATGATCGGCGCGCGCTGCCCAGCCTGGCATTCGCGTCGGTAGCGGGCGGGCAGGGCATGGTAATACTTCTTGAACTGCCTGGCGAAGAAATTGGAATCATGGAAGCCGCATGACTGCGTGATGTCGTCTAGGGGAATCATGGAAGATTCCAGCAGTCTTGCTGCCTTTGCAAGTCGCAGGCGCGTAAAGTATTCCGTCGGCGGACGCCCCGTCAGCTTTCGGAAATTCTGCCTGAAACTGGAAATGGACATGAAGACTTTGCCAGCCATCTTTTTAAGCGGCCATTCATCCGAAATGTTTTTCTCCAGTTCGGAGAGGAGGCGAGTCAGTAGTTCAATGTGATTGATTTGCCGTGACGGACCAGCCCAATGGCAATGACTGGAAAATAGAAGCATGACGCGCAGAAAATCGCTTAGGAGGAGTGTCCTGTTTCCAGGGAGAAGGTCGTTGTTGAGATTGTCCATTTCATCTAGAATGCTGATGACTTCGGGGAAGAATTCCTCTTGAAGGCGAATGCCATCGGTGCGGTTCTGTGTGGCTTCTTTTGCTGATAGATTGAACAGAAGTTGAAAGCCTGGCAGGCCAGAAAGGTCGGAAAGGAAGTTTCGGACAAATTTCCGAGTGAACAGCAGATTGTATATCTCCAGGTTTTCATACATGACGTAGCAGTGGCTCTGATGAGGGGGGATGAGAAAAACATTGCCAGGGGTGATTTCCCATTCATGCTGGCCAATCCGATGGATACCGCGCCCCGAGGACACCATTACCAGTTCGTAAAAGTCCTTGTGCTCGTGTTCTTTCGGAGTATTCTTCTCATCGCTATGCAATGTCTTGCGGCAGACGAGGCTAAAGTCATCGCTGACAGTGTAGGAGACAATGCTTTTTGTGTATTCTGGATTTCTGGGCTTTTTCATGTTTTCAACATTTTCAGTTAGCTTCCAATTGAATATAGTATTCTATAATGTTTTGTCAAATCGTGCGATTTTTTTGACAAAATGTTCTAAGATTTTCTTTTTTTTAACTGTATAATATATAAAAAACGAGTTTGACATATTGTGTTGTTTAATCATAAAAGGAGAATATCGAGCATGAAGATTCAAGACGTAGCAAGAAAAAGCCTTGCATTCACTCTGATTGAGTTGTTGGTTGTCATTGCGATCATCGCGATTCTGGCGGCGATGCTTTTGCCAGCGTTGGCCAAGGCGCGCGAAAAGGCACGGTGCATCAGTTGCGTCAGCAATCTGAAGCAATTGGGGCTGGCTGGCGTTGTTTACGCAGATGAGAACAAGGGCGAACTGCCGACTCATCCAGACCCCGCATCAACCTCCGCTGTCACCTATCGCTGGATGCATAGGATCAACGATGTTCTTCCAGTCATCGACAGAAGCAAAGGCATCGGTGTCATGATGCCAATTATGAGTTGCCCTGCGGATATACGCTTCAATTTGATGTGGCGGGATTTGAAATCGACGGATAACTCCAACGACAATCCGAGTTACGGAATGAACATGGACTTGATCTGGATATCACGCAAGAATGTCCATTCGCAGTTGAAGGCCCCGACGACGACTGTCATGTTCGCCGATTCATTGCACGCTTCAAGCGACCCGTTTGGCGCACCATATTCTGGCGATCCATCATGGGGTTCGCAATCCTGGGCATTGTTCCATACGGACGTCGCCAAGCGTCATAGCGGCGGAGGCAATTTCGCCTGGGTTGACGGCCATGTGACGACCGAGCAGGGCGGCAAAGTGGAGACATACAGGGCGAACCGTAATACGTATTGGAAAGGGAACTGGTAACCGACTTCGTATCAGGTGAATCGACATGCACATTTCTCATGGATTTGTTTGGG
>JAGCTA010000102.1 GCA_017963875.1 Victivallales bacterium
ACAGGAAGATCATCACTGTTGAAAACCCTGTCGAATACGAACTGCCTGGCACGAGCCAGATTCAGATGCACGCTGAAATCGGGTTGACATTCGCGGCTGCGCTGCGAGCCATTCTGCGTCATGACCCCGATATCATTCTGGTCGGCGAAATCCGTGACAATGAAACGGCTGACATCGCCATTCAATCTGCATTGACTGGACACCTGGTTCTATCG
This sequence comes from Victivallales bacterium, assembly GCA_017963875.1. Next base: position 216 of record JAGCTA010000102.1, read on the forward strand.
ACCTTGCACACGAATGACTCCGTCGGCGCGGTCAACCGTCTTGTGAACATGGGCATTGAGCCGTATCTTGTTGCGGCATCGCTTGTTGCGGCATTGGCTCAGCGTCTTGTCCGCAGGATTTGCAAGCATTGCAAAGTGGAGGATACGAGCATCAGCCGCCGCGTCCGTGCGGAGATTGCGGATACGCTTGGAATCGAGGCAAGCGAAGTGAAGGCATGGAAGGGCACGGGGTGCCTTGAATGCGACCATACGGGGTATCGCGGACGCGTCGCAATCTATGAGTTCTTCCTTCTTGATGAGGAACTTCAGGACATGGTTGCCGCCCATGCGGGCACAAGCGAATTGCGCAAGGCCGCCATGGAACGCGGCATGCGCTCGCTCCGTCAGGATGGCTGGGAAAAGGTTCAGGACGGCGCGACTTCCATTGAGGAAGTCCAGCGTATAACCAGCACATACCAAATCAGTTACAATATCGACGATTTGGATGATTGAGCGGGATGCGCGGACGCATCAAGGGGGACGACCTCAAGAGGTCGAACATACCCTATCGGGGAACAATATGGAAACGCAATCGACACAATTATCCCCTGAAAGATTATCCACTTTTCTGAAGACGCGCCTCTTGGGGCGTTTGTTGGAATACCATGCCTGCATAGATTCCACGAACATCCGTGCCAAACAACTCGCCTCTTTTCCTGAAAGAGAAGGTCTTGTTGTCATTGCTGATTCACAGACAGCAGGTCGAGGCAGAATGACACGAGTCTGGCAATCACCTCCAGGTCGGAATCTGTATTTTTCAATCATCATTCGCCCTGACGTTCCTCCACAGACATTACCGCAACTTGCGTTGCTGTGCGCTATTGCCGCACATAAGGCAATGTCAAAGACAATCCCTGACCACCATTTCGGTCTGAAGTGGCCCAATGACCTGTGGTCTGAACAACAGAAAAAACTGTCTGGAATCCTATGCGAAGGCGTTATGAACGGGGCACAAACATCGGTAGTCGCAGGCATCGGCATCAATGTGAATGGCCAGTCAGATGATTTTCCGCCAGAAATCAGAAATACGGCTGGAACACTTGAGGAAATCGCAGGACATCCTTTGGATAGAACGGAATTTCTTGCTCATTTTCTGAATTCTCTTGAACCGATTCTGGATGAATGGCAACGTGCACAGTCGCTTCTGCCTTTTATAGACTACTGGAATAAATTCGATTGTCTTCAAGGGAAAAACATCACCGTTCAGGATTCAGGCGACTTCAAAAAAGGCATTGCGAAAGGCATCATGCATGATGGCCGATTGATTCTCACCACGCAAGACGGCGAACTCTTCATTCATGCAGGAGACGTTCACATTCTGAAAAACGGTTGAGATATGTCCGTCCTCTTCGAGGGCTTTTCTCAACCGACCTCAATCTCCGCAGGGGCGATGACGCTGGCATCGACAGCCGCGGACACCGCTGGAAGCCTGACGTTTGAGGCGAGCCATCCCCTGTGGACGAGCGTGCCCTTGTATGGTGGTTCGCCGACAGGCTTGCCTGTCAGGCGGATGCGGCGGTTGTCGAAGGATGCTGGCACGGATACCGTATCGCCTTCGGCGGCATTGTGCACGGGCTTGATTTCAAAGTATTTGACGAGAGCGGCTTGTGAGTCGTCGTGTATTTTTCTAACGGCAGCGCCGATTTGCTCGTCATCGCATTCTGAAAGGTCTTCCATGAGGAAGTCTATGAGGCGCGATTCGCGTTGTAGGATAGCGAGTGCATGGACTGCGCCATCGTTGGCGGGGACTCCGCCAGTCCCTGCCGTCTCTTCGGAATCCGAAGGCGGCGGAAGTTGTTTACCAGAAGCGGCGAGCGAGTTCCACGCATCTGCCTTTTCCTGAGATGAAAGGATTGACCAGAAAGCCTTCCAGGCGGTTGTCAGTTTGCTCATAGTTCAAAGATTGTGTTGATTGGGTGGAATTGTTGGAAACAGAAGGCGTCAATCTCTGCGGCGACCGCCGATGATGCCTAGGCGAACGAGATAGTAAAGCAGCGTCATAACGGCGGATGCAGCCGCCGCGACGTATGTCAGAAAAGCGGCGTTCAAAACGGAGCAGGCGGCTTGGTGCTCCTGTGCGGACACGAATCCCGCCGACAATATTGCCTTTTTGGCGCGTGCGGAGGCATCCCACTCGACTGGCAAAGTGACAATGGTGAAAAGGACAGCCAAGGAGAATAGAAGCAAGCCGATATTGATGAGGGAGGGCGACTGCATGAAGGCACCCGCCGCAATCAAAATGTAGGAAAAGTTTGAACCGAGATTCGCGGGCAGCACAAGCACGGAACGGAGCCAGAGTGGGGAATAGTGGGTGGCGTGCTGGATGGCGTGACCCGCTTCATGGCAGGCGACGCCAATTGCGGAAACCGACTGGCTGCCATAAACGTCAGGTGAAAGGCGCAGGGTTTTCGCCGATGGGTCGTAGTGGTCGGACAAGAAGCCGTTGACACGCTCGATTCGGACATCCGTGATGCCAGCGGACGTCAGCATCCTTTCCGCCGCCTGGGCACCCGTCATGCCTGAATATGTGCCAACCTTGGAGTATTTTCCAAATGTCGATTTGACATAGAAGGAAGCGAACATGGAAAGAAGCAATCCAGGGAGGGCGAACAAAAGATAAAGCGGGTCGAACATCATAAAATACCTCAGTGGTTGATAAAACTACACATATTCTACAGGACAATGTGGAATGGATTGCAGAAAAATCCTTCCATAATATTTTGAGATGATTCGGGAATCGAGAATGACGACGATTCCAGTATCTGTTTTTGTCCGAATGAGCCTCCCGAACCCTTGGCGGAATTTCAGGACAGCCTCTGGAACAGAATATTCCATGAAATCGTTGTGCCCCATTGCCTTCGCGCGTTCAGAACGCGCCTCGACCAACGGGTGATCTGGAACGGAAAACGGCAGTTTGGTGATGATGACGTTGGACAACGCATCTCCAGGGACATCCACACCTGTCCAGAAGGATGCTGTGCCGAAAATGATTGCCTTGCGCAACTTCTTGAATTGCTGGAGCATCCGTCTTGGGGACAGCCCGTCTCCTTGCTTAAGGATTGTGTAATGTTCTGACGAGCAGAAGTCCTCCAGTTCCCTGGCAGTGTCATTCAGGCTTCTGTAGGAAGTGAACAGGACGAATGCCCGCCCGTCCGTTTGCTTGAGGAAGCGTTTGAGATATGGGATGGATTCATCAAGGAAATCGCTGCTTTTGGGTTCAGGCATGTGCTGCGCAATATACAATGTGACTTGTTTCTCAAAATCGAACGGCGTACCAAGAATCAGGCGGCGTGCCTCGTCGGCACCAATGCGGCTCAGGAAAAAGGATAAGTCATTGTTGACGGCGAGCGTGGCGGAGGTGATGATGACGGGCGGTTTGCGGAAAAGCTGTTCTGCAAGCAAGTTAGAGACGTCAACAGGCACACAGTTGAAAGAGAATGTATTTACGAAAACAGGGTACAAATTTTCCGGTTGGAACGTTTACAGGGCATCTGATAAATTGTGGTATGCCACAAATGGGGAATGGCTGACCGAAAAACAGATTGAAAATCAGGGTCTTAAGAAACAAATACTTAGGAACAAGCGTACAGTTTAC
>JAGCTA010000103.1 GCA_017963875.1 Victivallales bacterium
CTCATCATTGACATCTCCGCATTCAATGCGGCAGATTCCATTGACATCGGCAATCTTCTGAGCAGTGGATTCCAGTTTGGATGCGGTTCGCCCGATCAGAACCACTTTCATGCCTTTTGCTGCCAAATCGACTGCGATTTCCGAGCACAATGTCCCTCCTGCTCCAGTCACTACTGCAACACGTTCTTTCCAGTTCATTTCCATTTTTCTCCCTTTGGTTGATTGATCATTGCTTTCGCATTGAAATAACAGACCTTTTCAGCAATGTCCTTGAGTATAGAATAATCCGACGGTATTTCTTCACGGGCCGCCTTTTCCGCCAGCCATGCGCAGAAAACTCTGCGGAAGTATTCGTGCCGCACGAATGAAAGCAGGCTACGTGAATCCGTGGTCATGCCTGGAAAAACTGACAGCACGCCGTATGCGGCAATATTTTCAAAGCAGTCTTTCATTCCGTGGATGTGGTCGCAGTACCACCAGGCTGGACCGAGCGTGACTTTACCGCGTTCGCCGTCTCCAGGGAATGAGCCGCTCAATACTGCGAACATCGCATGGTCTGTTGGATTCAGGGTATAGAAAATCACTCGAGGAAGGCCTGCGTCTGAGCACTCCAAATCGTCTAGCAGGCTGGTCAGCGATGACAAATTGCAGGAATTGCCGATGGAGGCATAACCGCCTGCGGTGCCTGTCTGTGAACGCAGTCTTGAACTTGTTTTCCGTTGTGCGCCGACATGCAGTTGAACTGTCCAGCCGAGTTTTGCATATTGAGAAGCCAGAAAGCGAAGCATATAGCAGGAGAGCGCGCAACGTTCTTTTTCTGGTAAATGCCCCTGAATGAATTTCTCGAAACGCTGTCCGTTCTTGCCGTCGTCTTGCACGTATTGGAAGCCGTTGTCAAGCGCATGGTCTGCGAAACGGCAACCTGCGGCATGCAATTTGCCGATTTCATTTTCCAGCCTTGAATGAAGTTCGGATAGATCTCGTACTTCTGTGAAGAGAGGATGCGTCAACGCAAGGATGTCGTCACCTCGCAAGGATGGGACGATGGACTTGAGTGAGGCGAATGGCTGCAACGGTTCTCCCAATTGCGTGCAAGGGGCCGCATACTCCACGTTAAATCGTTTCAGCAATCCGCAAGCCGAAAACTCGGGATTGCTCAACTGCTCGTTTGCCTGTCTCCATATCTTTTCCGCCGTGGCAGGGGTCAGGTCTTCCTCTATTCCGAAAATGCGATGCAATTCCAAACGGCTCCAGTCATACAGTGGATTGCCAACCAACTGCGGAAGCGTCCAACTCCATGCTTCGTATTTTTTGAAATTGGGAACGGAGCCTGTGATATATTTTTCTGGCACGCCGCAAATGCGCATGGCGCGGTGCTTATATGGGTCTGACGCAATCCACAATTCCGTCAGGTCGCCAAATTGTCTATCCAATGATAAGTCTTTGATCGATAGATGGTTGTGCCAGTCAATAATAGGAAATCCTTTTACCACATTGAACAATTGCCGTGCAAGGGCATCTCGCAACAGAAAGTCCGAATCCATTAAAAGACTCCTTTTATTCTCTATTGAATATTTTTAATTCTAAATACGAATACTGTATCATTGATATCAGAAAAATCAAGGGAAAACTGCAAGTTGCACATATTATCGTATGAATTATATTAACTGGACAAAGAAATTTCAATAGAGAATAAAAGGAAGAGGCCGTGGAGAATAAAAACACAGTTCCGATTCTGGAAAAGGCGTTGGATTTATTGGAATACATTGGAAGCAGCGAGACTGCGGTGACCTTGCCAGAATTGCAGCAGAATCTAGGGATTTCACAGGCGTCCTGCTATCGGATTGCGATGACATTGGTTCAGCGGCAATGGCTGGAAAAATGCTCTGGCAACCGATATGAGATTGCGGCTGGAATCAACCGTGTCGTTGGTAAACTTCAGTTTCGTCTGGAAAAATACAAGTCTTTGCAGCCCATAATGAATCAACTGGCAAACCAAGTGGGTTTTTCCGCGAAATTCTCTGTTCTCGACGGCGATGAATTTGTGAATGTCTGTTCCGCGCAATGCCGTACGGGGCTGCTCAGTTTTTCAGAGCCAGGATTCCGTTCTCCGTTGAGGGAGATTGCATCGGTCAGCACGATTTTTCTTTCAGAACGTTCCGAGTCGGAGCAGCAACGCATTCTTGACAAGAAATCATTGCCTATCTTCCGACGTTTGAGGGAGTTCTATCGTGAAAAAGGGTATTGCATCATTCAGGGGCAGAGCGGTCATAGAGCAAAATATCCTTTTGATACGCTTTCTTTTCCTGTCAAATCGGAGCAAACGTTAAAGGGAGTGATTTCCTTTTTGAGCCTGCCTGGAATTCTGAAAGGGGAATCTGACCGAATCGCGTCTGAGGTTGGGCGGCAGTTGTATCGAGTTGTCAAATTATTGTGAAAACGTTGTCGAATTTGATAATTGAGTTTTCTGTGCCATCTTTTGGACAAAGAAAAATGAAGCAACTCATTCAGATAAAACATAATAGGAGAAAACATCAATGAGTGAGAATATAGTCTATGAAACCTTTGTACGCATGAGTGACGGCGTTGATTTATACACCGTCGTCGTATTGCCAGAGGACGGCAAAGGAACCTATCCTACCATTATCACAAGAAATCCGTATTGTACGAAGAACGGCGGACTGGAAGCGTATAAGACACAACACGAGTGTCACGGCTATGCATTTGTATATCAACATTGCCGAGGCACAGGACTGAGCAAGGGAATCTGCATCCCATACATCAACGAGCGCAAAGATGGGTTGGAATTGCTCGACTGGGTACGTCATCAGACATTCTATAACGGCGAGTTGTTTCTTAATGGCGGGAGTTATCTGTCCTCCGTGCATTTTTCCTATATCAACACGAATCCGCGCGACGTGAAGGGCGCATTTCTTGCCGTCCAAGACTGCAAGCGATATAACATTCTCTATCGCAATGGCTTTTTTAAGACTGGACTACATGGCAACTGGGCAGTGACCATGTACAAGAAAAACATGGATATCCCACGAAATATCTGTCCAGAAACCTGGCGGACACTGCCTTTGGCGGGCATCACAAAGTCCATTTTCAATGAAAAGGACAGTCAACTGGAAGAGGAATTGCTTCATCCAGACGCGTATGATGCTTTCTGGCAGACACCTGCGGGTGGCAGCGACTATGCGGACGCCTGCAACCACTGTGACTTTCCGATTCTGCTTGTTACTGCATTCTATGACCTTTATACGGAAGGCGTTTTTGATATGTGGGACAAACTTCAGCCAGAGCGCAGGAAGGACTGTGCCCTGATTGTCACGCCATTTGAGCACGCGTATAATCCCCCATCGCGCAAGGAGCCTTCTGATGTTCCAGATTTTGAGAATGGACGCTTGAGCGAAGTCTGTCCAGACGTTATGATTGTATGGTTCGACCATTGTCGGACAGGGGCGCCGCTTCGCTTCATCGAAAAAGGAAAGACCACCTATTACAGGCTGTTTGATAGGAAATGGATTACGGTGCCGAGGCTGGAAAATGGTCCTCGTGTCCACGAGTTCCACCTTACGAAGGAGCGTGCACTTCAAGAAGAGGGCACAGCGGAGCAGGGGAGCATCACCTATACCTACAATCCGTTTGCGCCAGCGCCTTTCGAAGGCGGCGTCTGCAACAATGTTGGTGGCATGAAAGTCCAGTCCGCTCCAAACAGTCGCTATGACATCATTTCGTTTATATCGGAGCCACTTGCTGAGGAGATGATCTGCGAGGGGCGAATTGAGGTAGAACTCTGTTGCAGTTCCACAGCACCCGATACTTGCTTCTATGTCAGGCTGGACTATATTCGAGACGGTGTCGCGTTGTCTTTACGTGATGACATTGACTCGCTTTGCAGACTGAATGCCGAATACACTCCAGGCGAGGAGCGAACGTTGAAATATGTCTTTGCCCCACATGCGTTCAAACTACTGCCTGGCGACCAACTGCGGCTGGACGTCTCGTCGTCCTGCGCTCCTTTTTTCCATGTCCACACAAACCGCAAGGGCAATCAGGCACTCCAGACAGGCGCGGACATCTGTCGGAATACCATTCATATTGGACAATCTAACGTCAGACTTTTTACCCTCTGAGAGAGAACATGAAACTTCACTTGATTTCTGCGCCAGACAAGGCCCATTCTATCTCCAATTATATCCATTCAGTCTTCTTCGAGTATTTCGGACACGTCATCTACGACGGTATCTGGGTTGGGCGGGACAGTACGATACCAAACATCGACGGTATCCGCAAGGATGTCATTGACGGCTGTCATGAACTCGGTATAGGTGCAATGCGCTGGCCTGGGGGGTGCTGCGCGGACCACTATCATTGGAAGAACGGCATTGGAGCCGAGCGGCAGCCACGGCTGCATCCGATTGCTGATCCCGCAAATCCCATCTGGCGGATGGATTTCGGCACAGATGAGTTCCTGCATTTCTGCGAACTCGTTGGTGCGGAACCCGTTTTGACCGTCAATACGGCGACGGGAAGCCCAGAGGAGTTTTTAGACTGGTATGAATATGTCAACGGACCAACGGAGACAAAGTACGGTGCGTTGCGAGCAAAGAACGGCCATCCAGCACCCTACAATGTGAAGTATTGGGGCATCGGCAACACGGACGAAAATGTCTGGCACATCGACTACAACAATCCCGTCGCATACGCGCAGACGTACCTGAAATACCAGACCGTTCTCCGTGAAGACAGGAAACATCTGTATTTCATTGGTCTCGGGCTTTCAATGCGCCACGGCCTGCCTGGCTGGACGGGGAAGGCGTTGGACCATATCACGCGGAATCAGCGGGCAATGCCGCCAGACGCCTTGTCCGTCCATCACTATCTTGGCGGTATGAAGCAGGGAGGACAACTATGCGGCGGCGACGTGGACTTCACGGAGGAAGGCTATTATTCGTTGCTGAACTTGCTTGAACGTTACCAATACGACATTGATTTGCATCGTATGACTATTCGCGAGCACGCAGGGCCAAACGCGAAGACAAAAGTTTGTTTTGACGAGTGGGGCACATGGCATCCCGAAGCGACTGTCGCCAACAATCAGAACCAGCGCCAAACGTTGCGTGATGCGATTTTCGTCGCTCTTGCCCTTCATATCTTTTACAAGAACTGCGACATTGTAGAATTCGCCATGGAGACGCAACTCTGCAATCTGCTTCAAAGCCTTTTCGAGACATGCGGCGAAAAGTGCTACAAGACGCCGACGTTCTATGCGATGAAATTGCTGAAAGAGCATCTTGGCCAGCGGCTCGTCACAGTGCTGCCTGATGAAAAAGACGATGACCTTGATGTCGTCGCCAGCATGTCGGAAGAGGGAGAACGGCTTACGTTGAGCGTGGTCAACCGTCATCTGCATGAGAGGAGAAAACTTGACCTAGGTCTGCCCGACGGTGAATGGACTGTGTCGAAGGCGGACATCGTCACGGCAGATGACATCCATGCCACGAACAGTTTTGAAACTCCAGAAGTCATCTGCGACAGGCCATTGGCGCTTTCAGATGTGAAGAATCTTGAAGTTCCTCCGCACAGTATCGTGCGGATCTGCTTTACAAGACGGTAGTAGAAAACACGCTATAGTTTATTCTCATGATAAACTTGATAAATAGGAGAAAGAATCTATGAAAGGGCTGTTCACCTCTTGCCTCATCTCAATCCTATGCGTAATAGGTTGGACGTGCCAGTTCGCACAGGCAGATGTGGTTTTGGGTGCTAGGCAGGACAATGGATGGTTTAACGTGTCAGGCAATGATGAAACTGCCGAAGATTTGAAGACATTGTTTGTTTGTCGCAGCCATGCGGAAGATGCTTTTAGGCACGGCCAATACCGTGATGCTCTCAAGTTTTATACAAATCTGTTGAAAATGCCTGAGAATCCGCCAGAAGAGGCTGCAGATGACTTTCTGAAAGCATACATGTGCGTGCAAAAACTTAGAAGGGGAGACGGCAGGGATAGAATTGATTGTCACGCTGAGGAGACAATGCTCTCCATTGTTGCCTGGGAGGGACGCGAAGATGACTGGAGATTTGCCGCATGTGTCCATGAGTTATTCAGAAAGAACGGATTGTTTCTATTATCATACTTTAATGAATATGAGCGCATGAAAAGTCGGATGGAAAGATTGCGCACGATGCTGCCATATAAAGGAGAGAATAGGATGCGAGCAAAATTCTATGAAGAATGGTCGCAGATGCTCAAAAAATGGTCTGATTCTGGTATCGGTGGCAAATATTTCTTCATGCTTGACAATGATGATGATTACGAATATGTGGAGACAACGCATTACAAAAGCGGAGGGCTTGACTCCAAGGGTAATCCAAGAAAAATCACATTGCCGAATGCATTTGAGATGGCGGAGACTGTTGGAGAAAAATGGCTATGGTGCAGGACTCGTCTAGCGGAGTGCATAGTGGCGGACGAAAAGGCTGATGTGATTTATGAAACGGCCAAAAATCTCTATCTATGCCTAGGAGAACAGGAAGCGATGAAGGGAAAGCAGTTTTGGACATATAATGGCCGATTGCCTGAACAGCCTTTCCTTGAGATGTTGACTGGACTGAAAGACAATGAAACGCTTTTTCGGTATGAGAAGGACGATTTTCGCAAGGTGGAACTGCCTGAATGCGTCGATTTCATGAAAATGCTCAAAGGCATTGCAGAGGATGGGCACGCCAATGCCATGTTGCTGCTTGGGATGATTTATGCAAACAGGCGTCAAACACATGCTGCACATCAATGGTATTCAAAGGCGAAAGATGCATTCGGGGGCGAAACATCTCCGCTTTTGAAGAAACTGGAACATGACTTGAAAGACCCGATGCTGTCATTCAATCCAATGCCGTATGTCATGGAGGGGATACCGTCAAAACAGGATTTCATTTGCAGAAATGTTGAAAAAGTCCGTTTCAGGCTCAATCGCCTGAACAATGATCAGATGATCGTATATCTGACGAAACTTCTCGAAAGATATTATATGGGGGATGAATGGTGCTGTATTCAAGAAGAGATTATGGAAGGAAAGATGGTTGCCATAGCGGATTATCTTCCGTTTCAGAAACTTCCAGATGAATGTCTGGAGGCGGCTTTGAATGAATGGCAGAGAGTGGTCGCCGCAGTCGGCCATGAAGACGTGATATGCTACGAGAAGATTCCTCCACTCAACTCGGGGTTTTATCGGTTGACAGCCACATTGGATGACGGGACGGAGGTTGTTAAGGATTTGCTATGCAGCAATACACACATTGTTCAATATCATTACTGTAGTGTTCCGACATTTCGGCTTCTGGATGTCGCTTCTGGAGCCGCGCTTTCTGGATTGCCAGTGAAGGCAATCATCTTGAAATGGCTGAGAAACAGACGTGGGGAATCAAAAACGGACAGTGTTAGGACGATAACCTTATCATCAGATAAAGAAGGTTTTATCAGGTTGCAAGAAGGGGATTTCTGGCCAAATGGTGAAGAAGATGACGAATATGATGACGATGATAGTAAATACGTATATAATCACAGCGACTATTTTCTGGTCGTCAATGACGGTCATCGATTTGCTGTGAGTGGGCGGTTGTGTCCTGATTTTGAAGATACAGCAAAGAATTCCTTTAGAGATATTACCTCCTTTGCCGTGAGCGACAGGCCGTTCTACCGTCCAGGAGAGAAAGTCGATTATGCCGTGTGGATATCAGACATGAAGTCGCTTATGCCGTACGCGGATGGGGAAGTCACGGTGTGTCTTGTCTGTCCCGATGTTCCAAATGACAAGGCAAAGTTCAAACTGATAACCGACAGAACAGGAGCCGCATGTGGTTCATTTGTTCTTCCAGAAAATGCATCTTTCGGAGACTACCTTATCACAGTTGATTCCCCAGGAAAGGAAGAATGGCTAGTCCATAATTCTGACGCTTTGACGTTTACTGTTGGCGAATACAGAAAGCCAGAGACGCGTCTGTCGATTATACTGCCGAATGGACCTTTGGCACCAGGTGATTCATTCGATGTGAATCTTCATGCAGATTATGTGTTCGGAAGGCCTGTTGGCGGAGAAAAGGTGGAATGCAGAATCTCTTTTTATGAATCAAGCCAATCAGAGAATAAAAAGTGTTGCGACGATGAGGACGACGCTGAGGAAGAGGACATCATGGATGGTGGTGATGACGATGATGACGATGATAGACTGATGTCCAGAAACCATGGCAAATACATGCCGTCTTGGTATGATGGCTGGAGGAAAATTCACTTTGACAGAAAATATTTTCCTGATAGAATGAAAAACGAGCAATGGGAGAAAAATGTCGTTTTGGATGACAATGGACGAGGAAACATTCACATTGATACTTCAGAACTTGTGGAGAAATATGGACATCGGGTTTTCGCTTGTGACATTGCTGCAAAGATGACAGATTCTTCAGGGGAGGAAATTAAAGACAAGGCGAGTTTTGTCCTGGACGATAATTCAATCTGCATGAATGTGTCCTCGGATGGTATCTATGCGATAGTTGGACAATCTTTTTCTATGAATGTGAAGGCAACAAGCCTTTTAAAGAAACCAATTGAAGCAAAAGGCAGTCTGAGGCTGATGAAGGTCAATTGCAACAACGGTGATATCACGGAAGAAGAACACCTTGTGAAGGATTTCGAGACAGATGCTTTGGGGGAGGCGTTGGTGACTGTTGTTCCAAAGGAGGCTGGACATTATCGCGTCGTCGCTGAAATGATGACCAAGGCTGGTGTCTGGTGTCGTAACTCAAGCATGATTCTCGCATGGAATGATGGCGCGGATTTCAGAAAAGAGCGTTTCAACGGTTTGGAACTTCATCTGGACAAGAGTGAATACAGAGTCGGTGAAACTGCACGGCTGCTTGTCTGTAATGATGTTGCTGACAGGCCTGTGTTTATTCGGATGGATGGCGTTGGCGGTGACCGTTGTATGCAGATGAAGACCATCAGATTGGCTGGAAAATGCGCCATGCTGGAAATTCCAGTCACAGCGGAAATGGTCAAGAGTGTGGATATCGTGGCAAGCACACTGGATTTTGTCACATGCAGCGATGCTGGCATTCGTCTTAACGTCGTCAAAAATGCCCCATTGAAGGTGAATGTCATGTCCAAAAAACATGAAGTGCATCCTGGCGATACAGCAGAAGTGTCTGTATTAGTTACGGATGCGTTTGGGAAGCCTGTCAAGGGCAAGGTGGTCATGGCTGTCTATGACCGTAGTCTTGACTGGCTTCGGAAGCGGCCGCGTGTGACTCTCCATAGTGCCATGAACCGTCTGTTACAGTCGCAAAACATCGTTTATCGTAAGGTTTTTTCTGTTCTGACGACATTCTGGCATGTTTGGAAGACTGGTAATTACAGCGTATTGGGATTTCCTTTGTTTCTCTTTACTCCAAGGGAAAAAAGTGTCATTGACCAATGGCTGGCGTTATATCAAAAAATACATGATCCCTTCCATGCTCCCTTCCATGTTGGAAAAGTGATTGACTCATTAAGCACCCACAGAGCCTTGAGGAAGGGAATGGCTGATTTGCAACTGGAATCCAGCGAAATACAGTGGCGTCGAGATTTCCATGATTCCGCTTTCTGGAAATCGGGACTAGAGACGGATGAAGATGGAAAGGTTTCCGTGGCATTCAATTTGCCTGACAATGCCACGACATGGACAATCCGTGCTTGGGCGGCGACAGAAGATTTTCACTATGGCGAGGGGAGGGGGAGCATTGTCGCAGTAAAGGACAAAGTGATTCGTCCCCTTCTTCCGAAGTTCCTTGTGGAAGGCGATGAAATTGACATGGGTATCATCGTCCATAATTTCACGGAAAACGGTTTGCAGGCGGATGCGAATGTGTCTTTCGATAAAAGGCTTTTGAGAAGTGGCCCTTTTGCACAGGAGGTGACGGTATCGCCGAAATCAATGCAACGAATCCTGTGGAACGTCAAGGCTGTGGAACATGGAGAGAGTGCCATGAAGTTCTCCGCTATCGGTGATGGTATTGAAATTCGCATTCCTGTCTTGCCGATGGCTGCGGCAAAAGGCAAATGCATCAATACAATTTTCTCTAAGAACGGTGAATTTCGCGAATGGCAATTTGACATTGGTGAGAACATGCTTCCAGGCAGTGTGCAGTTCCTGTTTGACGATGGAACGGGATTGATTGGTTGTGTCGAAGCCGCCAGGCATTACCTTGATAAATATGAATATACATGCACTGAACAGTTGGCAAGTAGAATATGCGGTCTGTTGGAGACGCGTCAGGATGGAGTCGAACTGTCCCAACACGAAAGGAAAAAAGTTGAGAAGGCATTGCAATTTCTTGAAAAAAGGCAATTCTATGATGGCAGTTGGCCATGGTTCCAGGGACGCGGAAACATCGTTTTCACATGCCTTGCCGTGCGGGCTCTCATCATAGCGGATAGGCATGGTTTCGCATTTGATAAAAATATGCTCGAAAACGGAGTGAATTACCTTCTTAAATATGCAAAGGCAAAAGCCATTGACAGTTTTGAAAGTGCAGAAAAAGGCGCGGATGGTGACGATGATGAAGACTATGACGATGAGGATGACATGATGCAAGCAATAATGAAAACGATTATGCCTTTTGATGCGTATGTTGCTGAAAATCTGATACTAGGAAATCCACAGAATGAACCGTTGCCAAAGAAAGTCCACGCATTCATAAATAGAATTTATGATGCGCGTGCCATGTTGCCAGTGCATTCGCTGAGCGTTCTTTGCAGGTTGTTGCATAGGTTGGACGACAAGAGGTGGATGCATGTCCAAGAATTGTTTGATCAGTATATCTACCGAAATCCAGATCAATGGACGGCGCATATTAGTATGGGGCCTGAGTCTTCCAATGATTTCTTCGACAGCATGATTTCCACCAATGCGGAGTTTCTGAGGACAATGTGTGAGACTGGCATTTGCAGTACTCTCAAGCCTCGATTGGTCAATTATCTTCTGTTCAATCAGATGTCGGATTATTCATTTGACGGGACGTATGGAACATCAACTGTTCTTCGAGCCTTTGCTCCGTTAATGAAGGACGAGGCTTTCAAAAACTCAGGAACAATTGACTGGGAACTCGATGGCCTACCGTGGACGCCGCAGACTTCTGTAGGGGCTGGACCGCATGTCCTTCGTGCTGTCAAACGAGGCGCTGGAACTGCATTTGCCTCTGCAAGACTGTCTTGGCTTGAAAAGGATATGCAGCGGATCCCTTTGCAGAGTGAACAGGTTTCCGTGTCGCGGTCATTTCAACCATTGAATGGCGATGGCAAGACATTGCGTGCAGGTGACATGGTACGGGTCATCATTACGCTACGACTTCTTAACCGTATGTCATATCTGCGGCTTTCTGACCCATTGCTCGCTGGATGCATTCCATCGAGTCAGAGTTTGAGTTTTTCAGGGGAATATTATCGTGAGATGCATGAGAAGACAACAGAGTTTTTCATCCATGAACTTCAGCCTGGTGAACACACGTTTTCATACATGCTGTTAGCGACTCATTCCGGGCGATTTACCGCGCTTCCGACGCTTGTTGAGCCGATGTATGCTCCGCAGTTTCGAGCCGTAGGCACGGCAAAGAAAATCATCATTCTTCCACGACGATAGTAACGCTGAATATTTTTTTCACTGACGAGGTTCTGGAATTGGACGGCGTGGTTCCTGACTGCCAGTTGAACAAGTAGGTGGATTACAATGGTGCCTGGAGCGAGAAGGCCACCTTCTCTCTTGGCTGCCCACAGCCGTTCTCACACGTAAGAAGACCATTTTTGTCGTATGGTATGCAGGCCTTGCAACAGATTAGACAGGCATCCACTTCGATGAAGTCACGAATTAGGCTTTTCTGTCAAAATGGCTAGGGCATCATATTCTTGAAACTGTTTCCGTGTAGATACTTCAATAGGAGTTCAGCCAAGACGCAGTGACCTTTCAAGGTCATGTGAATACCGTCATTGGAAATAAAGAGTTCTCGGCGGTTCTCATATTGCAGCATTCCATTGTAGGCATCGACGATTCCTATGCTTTCTTCTTCCGCGATTTGACGCAGTACCTTGATGTAGTTAAGAACGTGCTTCTCTTCGTTAAATCTCGAAGATGGTTTTCCAGCCAAGGCTCTTCTGCGTGCAGACTGCTCCTGATCTGGATAAAATCCAGGCGTATGAAGGATAAACACAAAACGTACCCCTGGCTGGCATTTCCCACGGAGGCACGCTAGAAACTCTTTATACTGCTTGTATTGAAGATCTGGCGGGGTCATCGGTTTCGTGTAGTTGGAACCACTGCCAGTCTTGGTGTCATTGGCTCCTAAAAGGATGAAAACCAAATCTGGTTTTATATCGAAGATTCCATTATATCTCTCAGGGGCGAAACAGTTTTCGCCTTTCAGCCTCGCAAGGGAACGACCGATATAATCGCCGCCGACTCCAGCATTGCAGCAGGAAACGCCTTCGGGAAGGGCAAGTTTAACTAAATCGGCATAGTTGCGTCCTCTGTCGTAATCCGTAAGACTGTCCCCTAAAAAGAGAATTCTGTGGAAAGGAAAATCGTTCAGTTTCAAGGAGTCAAAGCGGCTTTTCAATGCAGGTGATACTTCTGTGATGAAAAAACTCTTCTTGACGCCTGTCTGAGGGTCGGACGCAGTGATTCTCATTCCCTCAAAGGATGCGGAGACCATGTCAACACTCATCTTGATGATGCCGTTCTGATCAGTTTTGAGCATTTTGGTTTCCATGCCGTTGCTGATGGCATGGTGTCCGTCATAGATACAGATTCGCAGCGGATAAGACGCCTTGTCGCAATGGATGGTGACGTTTACCTTGTCTCCAGGAATGGCAACCGCGCAGTTTGGTTCAAAGACAATCCGAAAATCGTTGACCGCCTTATAGACCATGGATGCTGAAAGCAAGTTGACTTCGGATTCACCAATGGCTTCGACAAATACTCTTGGATGGCCGATTGTTCCAGGATTTTTCTCCTGATAGGAAAAGGTAAAACTCTGCCATTGCTCGGTCAAATCAAATTCCTTGCTGTAAACGGCTTCCGTATGACGGGTGAAACGTGTGGTCATTGTAAAGTCATTGAAACTGCCGCCCATTCGGACAGCGTCGCAACCCAGGCGGAAGCACCCCTTGCCTTTGGCCTGGACTGTAAAATGCATAATCTTATCTACAGGGAACGTACAATCCTGCGCTGCATGTTCGGCATTGTCCCAATCCAGAAAATGCTCGAGAATTCCATTTTTCAGTAGAAATCCCTTTTCAACTTTTCTGTATTCAGCCTGTCCGACGGGAAGCCACTCTTCAATTCCTTGCAAAAGGTTGCTTTCGCGTTGATAGGATAAATCTTCAAGGAACTTTTGCAAAACTGCGTCTTTTGACATATTCACTCCTTTTGCACTAGGTAGGGCTTCTTCTGCCGCCAAAACAGAAATCATCAGAAATACTCCAGTAAACAATACGCCTTTTTTCATCTTGTTTCCTTTCATTTTAACTGATTTTAATGAATTTTAGGCTAATATACTGTCTGCCATTACGTTTTTCAATGGCTTTAATCCACATGAGGTTTGTAATTAACATGTCAATGAGACAGGGCAAAGATCTCCAAGGGGCAAATCTCGGAAATCCCAGATGGGGCGAAGAGGAAGCAAGGGAAGCCACAAAGATTTTCGCTCTCGAACCTATCCCCTGAGAAAAAGAACCTTTTTCAATTCCACAGAAATCGTTCATTCTGAGGCAGGGTACCTCTTGATTTCCTGCTCCAATGCCGTCAACTCCTTCAAATCTTCGGCATCGGCTTGTCGAAGCATCTCTTGCTTCCTTCGTTGATTGAACGCCTCATAACGTTCTTTTGCAATGCGTTCCATCTCTGAGTTGGCAATGGAGCCCATTCCCTTTAAAATGGGCTTCCCTTGATATTCCAGAAGCCGATTGACATTGTCTCGCCAGAAACCCAAAGTCAAATCTCTTCCTTCCATCACGCGCATTTCTGCCGTTTCAAGAAAAACTGTCACAAGTCGGTTCAGCAAATCAATCTCTTTGTCATATAGATAATTCTTGGCAATAATGACATCGCCCTTACGGACAATCTGGCCATTCCAACATGTCAGCCCCATATTGGGGGCATCAGGATTTGCTCGTTCCAGGACGAGTTCGGCTGCTGTTTTCTGGGTTACCGCATAAAGGAGTTTGTTCTGTGTTTCCGCGAAGAACATCTGTGTCGCTTTGTCTGTCTTGTCATAGTCGCTACTTAAGCAGAATAAATCGCGGACTTTTTGATAAAAACGCAGTTCAGAAGCCCGAATATCTCGGATTCTTGCCAACAGTTCGTCAAAGTAATCGGGGCGTCCATCGGGGCGTTTCAAACGCTCGTCATCCATGACAAAACCCTTGACGAGGTATTCAGTCAGGTTGCGCAATGCCCACTGACGGAATTGCGTTCCGCGGACGCCGCGTACCCGAAAGCCAACAGCCAGAATCATCTCCAACGCGTAGTATTGCACACTGTAGGTTTTGCCGTCTGGAGCAGTTATTAAGAAATCCTTACATACTGAAAAATCTTGTAACTCTTCTTCTTTCAATATGTTGGATATGTGCATCGAGATGTTTGGGCGTGAGGTGGCAAAAAGGTCCGCAATTTGTCCCTGGTTCAACCAGACACGTCCGTCAACGGAGTAAAGAGCCACTTTGCTTTTGCCGTCATCAGTCGTATATAGTATGATATTGCCTTTGTCTGGTATAAAATGTGACATTTTTACCTCTGTTGTCATGTTATATAAAAAATTTATATATAAAATTATATATAATATAATAGATAGAATAAATAGTTCAATTTTCAAAAAACACTTGACTTTAGGAAATACGACCATACCATCTCAATGTAAATTCTGCTTTACTGTAGCAGGTGGGCGACCTTGGCAGGAAAGTCGCGGTAGTCATCAATGCAGATGAACTGGAAATCGGACTTATAGACGGCTTCGTCATTGCCGCCGAGACCATAGTCGTCTCCGCAGTAGGCTAGTTCATCGTGACTTAGTCCATATTCTTTGCAATACAGTTCGAGCGCATAGCGCTTGTCATACGGCTTCGGTGCAAAATCGAATGACGATGAACCGCCGATGAAAACGACGTAATCATTGAATGTCTGCACGACATCGTCATAGAATTTACGGCGCTTTTCGCGTGTCGGGTCAAACGCGAGTTTGTCTTCCTGCTTTGCCTTGGTTCCAAGCAATGGGAAGGTGACGCAGCCCGACGGATGGTATTCGACGCTATCGCCCGCATATTCAGTAAAACCATACTTCACACGCAATTTTTCTATGCGTGCGGCGACGCTTTCGCGGTCGCAGGGGAGTGTCAGGTCACGGACGATGTCCATTTGCCTGTGCCTGGCGTCGTATTTGCCGAATTGCAGGCCGTAGTTGCCGACAATGTCAATGGGGAAGCCGCCAAGTTGATTGAAAATGCGCATGACCTGTCCTGCACCGACCATCAGGAGACGGTATCTTTTTGCAAGAGCCTCAAGCGTTCTTTTGTTTGCATCGCACAACGGCGTTTTGTGTTGGGTCAAAGTCCCATCCAAGTCAAAGGCAATGGTTTTCAGCATGGGTATCACCTGTTTTTAGGCGTTATTCTAGTTCTGAGCGAATGTCATGAGGCGACGGTGTCGAAACTCCCATTATTTGTCGTTCATGGCCAGCAGTTGCTGTTTGGTCTTCCTCAGCCAGTCGGCGTTTTTAGGGAAGTCCTTAAAACTGACAACTTTCTTGAGGATTGGCGAATTGCGGTCGATTTTGAGCGTCTGGAGCAGTCTGTAGTCTTGGAGTGACTCGCTGAAGACCTCCCAGCGGATGGAATCAACGGGAGAGCCATCGGCACCTGGATAGACTTGAGTCGTGTCACCGTATGCCCAGCCTGGCCAGCGGAGGCCGTCCTGTGCCTCATAGACATCAATCAGTTCGCGTGTCTGCGAGCGGATCCAGTAGTTGAATCCCCAGTGGAGGAAGCCTTTGAATGGCCAGCGGTAGAAGAGGACGCCGTGCATGGCGATTTTGGCGAGTGGCGTGTCGAGAAGACGGTTGAGGAACGGGCCTCGCGGACCGCAGCAGTAGTAGCACCAACTGGTGATGTTTTCCTTCGCGTAGTCGCAGGCGATGGTGATGCTTGGCACTGGCATGTCCGTCAGATGCGAGCGGCCGTATTCGATTTCGGAAAGCGCGTCCATCGTTTTCATCCATGGAGCGATTTCCAGAAGCATGTTCCGTGCGGCGATATAATTGGCACGGTCGTCTTCACCGTGCGGTTCATCGGAGACATGGAAGAATGACGTGTCAAGTATGTTGTGTTTTTTCAGAAAAACGTGGAGTTCGCAGCAATATTGCGTGAGAAATTTACGGTAGAGTGCGGAGCAAGAACCCGTCTCGACTGGCCAGAGGAGTTTTTCATCTTCGCCGTGTCCCTCGTAGATGCGTATGGCGAATTTGACTCCCCATTGCGTAAACGGATGAACCCACTCGAAATGCGTGATGCCTGCCGCCTTTGCGGTCTTGATCCAGCGGTCTACCTGTGTCCAGTCCAGCGACCATTTTTCCTTGCCGAGTTTTTTAACCTTGATAAGTTGCGTCGGGCGCTTCACGCCATCAAGCGGCGGCGTGAAGGCGGGCACGTAAAGCGTATCGAGACCGTGCTGTGCATAATCGCGGATGTATTTTTCGGCGATTTCCCAAAAACGCTCGTCGAAAGGTTTCAGGCGATACCAGTCCAGTAGCGAGTCAGCGTAGAACCAATGGGTGATGTTGAAGTCCTTACGTGGTTTCAGGAGGACATTGTGAACGGTAACTTTTGCAATCATGGCAATGGGACTGCCGTCTTTGGGAAGGAGGGTGACTGTAATCTTATAGTTGCCTGGAGCGGTTTTTGGGGCAGGTGTCACCGTGAACCAGTACGTATGGGTTTCGCCAGGCGGGACGATGGTCGTCACATCGTCAAACAGCACGTCTGGAACATAGCCTGGAATGGCTCCGCCGTTTTCGATGTCCAGTTCCGTGCAGTTCTCCATGCCTGTATTGCGATGCCTGACGGGAACGTGTCCGACGCGGCGCACTCTGACATTCCAGCCTTTTGGAGCGTCTGCCTGTGCGGTGAACTCCTGTTGAATCATATCGTCCTGGAGTCTGAATGCCGCCTGGAAACTGGATGTTTCGTTGCGTGCAATATCCAGTTCGATTGGCTTGTACTTCTGAGGCGTTGCAGTAAGGAAGACTCGTTCGGTTTTGTATACGAGCCAATGGCTGATGTTCAGTTTGTTTGCGGTCATGGTCGCCGTCCTTTTTGTGACATGGGGGAAACAAGTTAAACTACAATTAATATATCATGCAAACGTTGCATGACAATACTCGTGGGCGTATCAGGCGTTTAAAGTCAGCACAATACCTTCCATCGTGTTTCCATAAAGTTCCAAAGTACATTGTTTTTGCTTGAAAAAAAACTATTTGGGTAAATGTTATAGTTATGTCCTGTTTTTCTTGGAAAACGCTCTATTCCACAAGAGGGTAGGTTCGACCTCTTCGAGGTCGTTATCCTGCAGGGGATTGCCTCCCCCAGGTTTCGCTTCGCTCAACTTGGGGTTACTGATATTTGACCCCTTCGGGGGCTTTGCAGAGCCGCCTTGACATGAGCAATTGCCGACTCTCACGGGGAATAGAGCCTTCTAGAAAACGGGAATCTCATGTTCGAGTCGAATATTTGGTAACCTTTCATTGTGAGGAAAAGAAAAAAGGAAGCATTGTCCATGGCAAAACGCACCCCTGTAAAAGACGACTTTGATTTGTTCGGTGACATACAGTCGAATGCAAAAAGAAAGCGCACAGCGGCATCGGCCCTTCCGCCCTCGATGCAAGGTGGCCCGTCAGGTCCAGCGATGCAGGGCGGCCCGTCAGGTCCAGCGATGCAAGGCGGCCCCTCAGGTCCAGCGATGCAGGGCGGCCCCTCAGGTCCAGCAATGCGTGGCGGTCCGTCA
>JAGCTA010000013.1 GCA_017963875.1 Victivallales bacterium
GACTGGAGTTATGGGTTGAACCCTGAAAAATGCTCCTTCGTGACGGGCGTCGGCTTCCGACATCAGCGGCACATGGTTTTCGGTCAGTTTTTCCCGAGCACGCCTCAGATTCCTGGCGGAGTTGCACACGTCATGGGAGGCGAATACGACATGCCAGCCGTCACCATGCAGATGTGGATGCTTGAAAGACTCGGGCGTTATTATCGACAGGAATGATAAAAAACGCAACCTATACAGTTTGAAACCGAAGATTGCGTAGGAACTTCTGGGTGCTTCTGTGGTAACATCGTGCCTAGATAAAGTTCAGTGGAACGTCGTGCGGAAACGCGTCACGTCGGAGCCATTCCAGCAGAGTAGGAAGGAGAAGTCGTTTCCAGTTATGACGGACGGATGGCCAGGGGTATTTGGGACGATGGCACCGTAGTGCTGACCAAAGGGTTTGCCCTTGTATTCGAGGGAAATTGGCTCGCTCCAGTGAATCATGTCGTGGCTCGTGCGCAGTTCGACGACATCGGTGACAAGTCGCTTGCAGGGGGCGACGCTGATGCCTGAAAGAACGTAGCAGCCAAGTTTTTTAAACCACGTGACACGAGGATGCCACAATGAATCGACGATTTTTGTCTCACGTCCGAGGTTTCCTGCTTCGCAGAAAGCGCCATCGTAGTATTTTACGAAATCGCCGAGCAGACCATCAGTGCGGCGGCGAGTTCTTGCGACATAGACGTCGCAGTTCTTCCATGTGTCCTCTTCAGATTCATAGCGGCAAAGGTTGTAGAACAGGTAGATGAAATCGCTCTTTGGGTTGTCGTATATGGAAAAATCGCCTGCACCAAGGCAAGTGAGGCCTTTCGGTTGACCAACGACAGCGACGTTGTCTGGATTGAAGTATTCGCTGAAGCAGACCTCTTCAGATGTCAGTACCCAGCGGTCGAATTCCCACGTGCGTCCCTGGTCATCGGAGTGCATCATGCCGATATGGCGGAAGTCAGGCTCGCCGTCGCCCTTGCCTTTAATGATGTAGCCTGTGCCGTGGCCGTTCCAGCCAGTTTCATTATGGAAGTAGCAGATGATTCGGCCAGTGCCAGGCACAATATATAGGCCGAACGGCCATGTGGAGCCTCGTGACTTTACGCCTTCTGGGTATTTCACTGTGGCGAACGCGGGGCCGGCACCACCAGTCAAAAAGTTCGTGTGGATTGGATAGAGTTCCTTCATGTCGTCTAGGCAGGTCCCTTTGAAGATGCCAATGTGCCCCATGTGCGTATGGCCGCTCATCGCCCACCAGGCGCCGTTTTCATCTCGTGCAAAGGGGACGGTGCCGTCCTGGTAAATGTCGATGGCATTTCTGAATGGTGTCGGTTCTGGTTCGCCAATTTCAAACGTAAGATCCTTGAGCAAATTATCTTTCATGATGTTTTTGTCAGGTTTTTATGGTTTATTGTGTGAAAACGAATGAGGAATAATATAATTCCTATATAAAGGTTTGAACAGAAATCATGTTATATACAACAACATGGTTTTTCTTTTAAAACACAAAATCCATCCAGAATGGTTAGGTCGTATTCTGCAAGTTGAAAGGTCAATTCATCTCGAAAACGATTTTAAATGCCTCTTTACGTTCGATCATTCCAAAACCGTTGATGATATCAGAGAAAGGCATCTTGTGCGAATACAACTCATTGAGTCTGAGCAATCCATGACGATAGGCGGAGCATGCCCACTGGTGAGTGCGAACCTCGCCTGTCCTCCCCTCAAGGATTATTTCCTGCGGAATCACATCGGAAAGCCTTGTGTTCTTTGGATACTTGGCGTATGGGCTGACTTTTCCTGTCTTTGAGATGCAGCCGATAGCCGCTTGGACAAACTCAGCCGCTCCTGTGCAGTCGATGATATGCTCAACGCCCATTCCGTGGGTGATATCCATCACCGTGTCCCGCAAAGGTGCATCAGATGTGCAGACTGCATAATCCGCTCCAAGAGACAATGCTCGGTCAAAATCGCGGCGGCTTCTTGCGGCGACAATCAGTGGCGTGGCCCCAAGCAGTTTGCAGGCTTCGCAGAAGGCAAGTCCGACACCTCCCGTTCCAAGCAGCAACGTCGCGTGGTTCATTGCGACTCCGACGCTTTCAGCATAGCCGATAACCTCCTTCAGTGTGATCATCATGGATGCTTCCTCTGGCGAGATGCCCAAATCGGCTGGAACCTTCAACTGGAACTGCACGTACGGATTGGGCTTGACACCAGGGTTGCTCTCATGGAAAGCGGCGCTGTCTGTCACAAAACCATATTCAGCAAAGCCTCCCCAAAGTGATGAAAAACCTGCAAAGTGTTCGCCGTTGTAAACGGCGGTAGGGCGGATGACCATATCGCCTGGCTTGAATGCGCGAACTTTTTTCCCAACCTCCAAGACAATGCCGACGCTTTCATGTCCGAGGATTCCAGGGTATTCCTGCTCCCAGGGAAGTTGGTTGTGGATATGCTTTTTGTCAGTTCCCGTGCATGTCGCACATACCTGCATTTTGCAAAGACACTGAGTTTCATTGGGCATGGGAACTGGAATTTCCTCAAGCCATAGATTGCCTTTTCCGTCAGTAATTGCTGCTTTCATTGTTTTGTCCGCCTTATTAGTAAACTAAATCATGGATGCGAGCCGCCGTCAAATCAAGATACTGTCCAAGATGTACCATCGTACACGTCTGCCGTCTGGGAACGTATCGAAAACATGCTGGCCCAGTGTATGATGGATATGACACACAGACATTTCATTCAATGGTTGGCTGGAGGCTCTTGTACGGTTGGAAGGTGCTCCTTGTAATATTGGATAAGTTCTTTTAGATTGAGATGATGATAGGGGCAGTCGCAGGCGGGGCGCGTAGCGTCGGCATAGGCAAAATAGAGGTCGAGAGTCTCAGGCAGAAAGATGGCATTGTGGAGGTTGGAGGCCATTGCTACTGGGCGGCGGATGACCTGCTGCATGGTCATGGCATCCAGCCGTCCGAAGTATTGGTGGAGGCGTTCGCAAAGAGCAGGCTGGCGGCTGGGCGCTGTGATCCACACGATATCCTCAAACGCTTCCTTCAGTTTCGGATAGGGTTGTCCTGCTTCCAGAAATATTGGCTGTTCTCCCGCTCGCGTTTCGACAGCCAGCATGTCGCCGCTGGAATCGGAGAGGACATAGTAGTATTCGCAGGTCAGCGGAGTTTTTTCAATGAGACGTTTAGCCTCGGTGACCGTTGAACACTCTTCCATGATGCGCCGCATAAGGAAACTCATCGGCAATCCGTCCCAGTTTCCCTCGCCACGTCCACCCATTTCTCCCATTGCCAGACCAACGTCATTCATGGCAGTGACAGTGCCGTTGAAACCTGCGAAACCCACTGTTATCCAGGGATGGAAACCTTCTGGAAGATAAACTTGGATTTGAGCGATGTCCTGAAGGCCTATGTCACGCATATAATCCAGCACCCGTGCATGGACAACTTTGCCGTCAATGGTGGCTTTCCCCCTCGCTGCGATTCCTGAACAGTGGAAGAGTTCAGGGAAGAATCCGATTTCCCGTCCCTGCGCCGCCGTCAAGCCAGCCTTTTTGCTGAGATTGTCCAGTTCGGTAAGATAGCGTTGCGGAGTCATCGAAGCCGTGCGCTTTTGGATATGGCTGATTGTGTCATAGAACCATTCATTTTTCAGGAACAGGTACCCTCCAGCCACAAGTCGCAGACACTCATAGGTGCGATGTATTTCTTCGCGACAGAGTGTGCCATGCTGCCGTCCCATCTCTTCAGGCGTCCCTGCAAAAAACAGCACAGGAAATTGCCCAGGCCGTTCGAGACGCAAGCCTTTTTCAAACCAGACATCGCGTTCGACGGAACACAACGCTTTCTCTGCGGCACGAGTGTTGCTCAAGCGTTCCCACGCAACCTGTCCGAGTCTCCGAATTGCCTGGAACAACTGATCGGAATCCACAGTTCGTGTTGCCGTAGTGCCAGACGGAGAAAAATCACAGGGCTGTGCTTTGGTGCCTGTTTCCCATTGGCTTATCTCAATCTCCACTTGCTTGTCGTCCGCGAGATAGCGGATTGTCCGAGGCACCGCGTCGCGATCCGTGAGAGTCATTTCCAGGTTCCAGCCGTTTCCTTTTGCGATGAAAATCTGCTTTGCAGTATCTTGGAACGACCAATTCATGTGGAGCAATTTGGAAAGGGTTTCCAATGAACCCGTGGTGGCTATATATCCTAGAAACGTATTAGCCATCTGAAAATAGCGGTGAAATGGCTCGGGCAATAATTGACTTGGCGGCTGGTTAAGAACACAGTCACCTTGAAAGACCGGGCCGTTAGGAGAAATTGCCGACGGGAAATACTCTTTGCCCAGAGAAAACTGCTGAAAGCCACCCAGACCTTTCCCCTTGGCTAGGGAAATCTTAAATTTCCCTTTCGCACGGAGAAACTGCAAGACTCCAGCCTGGCGTTCCTGACCATGCTCCCGAATGCTGATGCGCAAGCCAAGCCGATCCACGGTACTGTCAGATGCTGGCGGCGCAAACCACGCTTTCAAGTTTGCCGCCAAAGTGCGCAGACGGGCGGCATTGGCTTCTGCAGGGGCAATTGCAGGTTGTCTCCCGTCGAAAAAGGCAAGGGAATCTTCTAGCAACTGGGGGAGGGCGGCGACACCTGTATAATGATCTGTATTAGGGAGAATATAATGACCGTTGTTTTCCGTCAGGCCAAGGCCCTTCGCCAATGCCTGAGAACATTTGGCAGGGACAATCTGGTCCAATTCCGCATTGTACAGGCGGATCTGGCCTGCGGCGGCCTTGGAGGCCAGTTTGGAGGTGTAGTTCAACGGTTCCAATGCTTCACAGAGTACGGAGAGTTCTGCCTTTTGTTCTGCCGTGGCCTTCTGTATGGCGGCACGGATGGGTGCTACCTCACGGTTTTCACCATTGAGAATAGCCGATAAATTTCCTCCAGCCAGAAGAAACACCGCCTTGCTTAGGCGACTGTCATTGGCGACGGCGGATACACCTAAGATACCGCCAAAACTGGTTCCGATGAGATTCAGCCGCTTTGCATCCACGTGGTCGCGCGAGGCCAAAAAGTCCACGCTGCGCTTTATATCGCTTGGAATGGCGCGGAGAGCAGCCAGAATGTACCTTATGCCATCTTTCCCATAAAGAATATCTGTTAGTCTTCCTTGCGGACGACGTTCCAAAAACAATGGCATCTGTGGCATCAGGGTGGGCAGTCCATGGTCGGCAAAGAACGCAGCGATTGATTTGGTAAGTTGGCCGTTGCCGCCGAGAATGTGCAGGCACAAGACAGCAGGCGCACCATTGGAAGGCAAGGCAGTGGGTTCATAGTAGAATGCCTTGACCTGCCGTGCTTCTTCCCAAAAAGGGGCATCTGGAGAATCGTAGGTCACATGGTAGAGCCTGTATCTAGGCGTCTCCTCAATCAGGGTACTCTGGTAGGAAAAGGGCAAGTCGGCCATCAGCAGAGTTCCAAGAATCAAGAACAAAATGACAAGATACTGTCTTTTCATGTGCTAGTTCCTTGAATTATAATAACTTATGGTATTTGTCTTTTGAGTTTATCGTCGAACATATCTAAGATCATCCGTTCGGGGAAAAGAGACAGAATAGTCCCCTTGCTACTGACTGCATGATTCGCGCAAGGGCTTCATCCATGTCTGTCAGAAAACTGAAGATACTGTAAATTGTGGATTATCTTTTTCAATCAGGCAAAAGTAAATATCGTGTATCCAACTTGCAATCTGTGCAAGAACGGTCATAGTACATTTTCAATGTAGGGCATAGAATCTTTTTGGGGCGATAAAAAGTTTCCATTAAGATTTCATGACAACGAAGTATTCAGGTCTGCCGTCTTGTTATCGGACGGCTGCAAGGGAACAGAAGTCTATTTTTAACTTGAGCAAGATATGGCAATCTGTAATCACGAATTTTGGGTTTGGACGGAACTACTCGCCTTTGACAACTCCCAAGAAGACTATGGAGTTTCCGAATGGCTGGAACGCGTCGGGCAGGTTCCCGATGGTATTGCGCTGATGCTTTCACATATTGATATCGTCATCCTCCATCCAGGCATGGATGCTGAATATACCCTTTCCCCCGAATACTGTTCGAGAAATGCACATGAAAGAAACGCCTTCAGGCATCGTCAGGATTGGACGAATTATCAGTTGCGCGACCTGATTGCCGAACTGCATCGGCATGGCATTCTCGTGTTCGTTTCCCTTTTCTTCCAAACTCACAACAATCAATTCCACAAGGAATGGGTGCTTCAGTTCTCCCATCCCTTGCCCTGCGATATCGACGACAACGGCAGAGATTTCGCGGATGTCTTTGCTGAAAAACTGCAGCCGATGACAGTGGACTATGGCTTTGACGGTTTGCATGGTGCAGATGGATTGATGTCAGGAGGGTGGGAGATGGTTGGAGACAGCCCATACATCCGCCAGAAAATGTTTGAAAAATTCATAGAGCCAATTTGTGGTATGCAAGCCGTTCCAGGACAATTCCGATTCATCGACGACATGGATCTAGATGCTCGCCATGCCCGCAGCAAATGGATATGGGAAACCTATCCGCGCCAGTGGCAGAAATTCATGACGCGCCGCTGGACGGAATTTGAGATGCGTGTGGCGGAGTCCCTGCATGCCGTCGGTAAAAAGCTCATGCTCAACTCATGCGAAGCGAAATCCATCTTCGAGGCCGGCTTCTATTTTGGATTCGACACACGAGGATTCGCCGAGGCCAAGGTGGACTATATCCTTGTTGAATCCGTGGCCACTTCCTGTAACTTGATCTACGGAACAGAGGACTACCCTCAGCGCGCCCATCAAATCTATTCCTGCGTACAGGAACTCACCGCAGCCTTGCCTGATCTGAAGGTCATTACGATGACTGGCGTATGCGACCCCGTGGAATCCTTCAATTCCATCCGCCATGCACCCAACATGCTTGAGCGAGACATCTATTTCTGCGCCAACCAATGCGTCATCACAGATGAAGGCGAAAAAAGATGCGCCGACGGTATGCTCGTCTGCCTTGGGGACAGCCTAAAAAAACAGGAATGGCAGTCGCTGGTGGATTATGTCAGGCAGGCAGCCGATTTTCCCGTCGCAAAATCCGAGGGATATGTATGGCTTTATTCCGATGCT
The DNA here is from genome assembly GCA_017963875.1 of Victivallales bacterium. Next base: position 7,180 of record JAGCTA010000013.1, read on the forward strand.
GTACAGGATTCAATGCCCGATTCTTTTATGAAACATGGGACAATCGCCCCCTATCTCCAGACAACTGAACTGACATTTCGCGGCGTCATGCTTCCTGCAATCTGCCGAAGCGAGTTCCTCCACCTGCTGAAGGACCGTCCGCTTTTTGTCCCTGATTATGACCTGCTCTCCGCAGAAGAATGGGAAAAGATAAAACAACGGTCAGAACTCACCGTGCTGATTGGAAATCTCCAAGGCGTGGAATTGCCTCAAAACGCGCAGGTTGCAATTCAGACGCCAGTGACCGATGATTACACATTGGGGCTGGTTGTACTCAACAGTCCTGTCATTATCGAACTGAAAACCATTGACGGTATTCCGCAGAATTTCGACTTGCTGCGACGTTTCAGCACAGTTCGGGATCCCGCGCCGAAGATGGACGTTTCGCCATCCTTCTGGGACGAATGCGCCAAACTGATGAAAACACTCTTACCGCATCCACTTCAGGGAGAAGGTTTTACACTGATTCATCAGGACGTGAACGGGCGGAGGCGTATTGCCATCGCCTCCCGAAAAAATCAATATTTCGTGCCGAATTTCGCCATGGATTCCGAAAATGGCCACCAACTGGTTCTTCTCAGCGACTATGTCTGCACAGACTTGACGGTCAAGGACGGAAAACTTTCGGGGAAAGGGGCAGAACGGATATACTCCCAGATTTTCATTCCCCCACAAGGGCTCTTCCTCATGGAGGAGGTTCCATGACGAGGTTCATGAACTATTGACAACGTCCCCTGAAGAAGGAGTATGAATGCAAAACCTACCGTGATTATATGCGGCAGGGTAAATCAGAAGGTATAATTTTCTGTTCCAATTTTAAAGCCGACATCGGCTGCTTTTTATACCGACATCGGCTGCCCTTACCTGTGCCGACATCGGCTACCCTGCTGTTGATTTCTAGTATTCCCCACATCTCCGCCATCTATTAAAAAAACTTTAATAGATGTATTTCAGTCCTTGTCTTTCTTTTGTGCCATCTCAATTCCTAATTTCCGTTGCACTGCAACGAGATCTGAATTTCTTCCCACGATTAATAGGTTATCCATTTGGGGATGCATGCTTTCCAAAATGGATTCTTCACGAATACCTTTGTCTTTGTCGTATTTTACTTTCCAGCGTCTTTTTCCAATTTCAGCCTGCCGCCCCAAACGCCGCTGCCGAATGGCGCGATGATGTGGGCATTTTGCCAATCGTCAACCATTGCGGGATCGCTGTAGTCGGGGGCGGATTTGAAAGGAACCACTTTGGTTTTCCATTCTTTGCCAGTTGCGGTGAATATACCGTCGAACAGCAAGCCGCCAAGAATGCCGCAGGGCAATGCCCCGATGTCCGTGCCTTCGAAGACGATAATGTTTTTGCCGACTTTCAGCAGTGGGCGAATGTCAAAACGGCTGACCATGTCCCACTGGAGGCTTTGTCCGCAGTTTTTCCCGTTGACAAAGAACCGCGCTTTGTCATCTGCCGTGCCAAGCAATTCAGCCTTGGCGGGAAGTTTTTCTATATCAATGACCAATGCGGCGGCGACAGTTTCGCCTTTTACGACATGGGCATCCCAAATCCAGGTGGATGCGTAGTCATATACGGTCCATTTTTTCGAGTCCCTGCTGTTGGCTATCTCCTCATAGACTCGGGGCGTTTCAAGGGCGACATTGTATGCGGGCAGTTCATTGACAGGCGCAGGAATCTTGCCTGAGACATCCACTCCAAAGGCATCGAGTGCAGGAAACTTGCCTGGATGGGCCGCCACTGCCTTGTCACTGCGGTTGATTGCAATCGTTGCAATGCCTTCTTTGCCAGTGTATGTGTAGACATGGACCGTTCCGAACTGTTCGACCTTGGTCACTTCGGCCTCTGCAAGCAGACCTGAGAGTTGATGCAATTCAGTCGCCTGGGCGAAAAGTTCGCGGTAGAACTGCGGATTCTCAATATACTGCGTTCCCCAGTAGGCGATGGAAGTGGAACCGCTGGTAAGAGCGTCAAAGACCATGAATCGGGTTTCCTGAGGAGTTGGATAGACCAGTTTGACGTTGCCGTTGAGCGTGCCCCAGGCGAAGCCCTGAAGCACCATCCAGATCGTTTTTCTTCCATCCACGGCATCATGCATCTGTCTAGTATATTTGCCGACACAGGTCATAGTCTGGTCGTCGAGATTGGAGTGGCTGTTGGGGTAGGGGACTGGATAGATGTCCAATCCGTAGATATCCGCGCCAGTCGCATAGAGGCTGTGTTCTTCAGTTGAACCTCGTGGAGCGGCATTGATCCATACGGGGTGATAGGGGTCGAGTTTTTTGAGAAGGTGGTATCCTTCCGTGACAATGGCGAGCGGGATGCCCGCCCATGCAGGTTCATCCACGAGGAAGTAGCCGAAAAGTGCAGGGTGCTCCTTGATTTCAGGCAGGATTTCATGGACACGATGCTTCCATTGCGCGTGTTCATCCGATGATTTTCCGAGGCGGTCAAAGGAAACAACGAGTTTTACATTGAATCTTTCGGCGATTGCCAACGCGCGTTTCAGGCTTTCCGCTGTCCCTTGAATTCGCACGACATTAAATCCCGCACGCGCCATCTGGTAGATGGAATGCTCGGAAACACTGATGTCTGGAGTCATCAACACAATGGGATAAAATGGCTTGCCATTGAAAAAGAAATTGCCTTTGCCATCGGCGGTGACTTCATTTTTGGTCTTGGGCAGTTTCACCAAGGTTTCCGTGATGTTGTAGTCTTTGCCGTCGGCAAGGGATGTGACGACGGCGGTTAGTGTGTAGGTTGCGTCAGGAAGTTCCCCGACGGGAATGGTGAAAAAGGTCCTACCGTTGTCTTCGGTCAGCCGAACCTGTTTGCTAAAATTGTCCTTGTCACTGGCGAAGCGGACGTCTTTGACTTTACCTTTGGGCGCAATGACTTCGCCTGAAATGGCTTTTACCTTCATCCCGTCGTAAATCGCATTGCGGTACGCTGGTTCAGTGATTACGATTTTGAAGTTGTCTTCAGGGCGCAGCGGTTCTTCTGTCAGTCTGAAGTTTTTCAGACGGACCGTGGCGCCGTTTGCGGTGGTACATGCCACATTGAGAACACTGGCTTTGGGAGGGATGGCAAACGTGAACCATTTGTCTTGGAGTTGACTTCCCACGTCATCGGTGGGGGCGGGGAGGGTGGTGCCGTCATTGAAGCGCATTTTCAAGGTAAAATAATGGAAACCGCTTTCATTGGCGGCCTGGCCGACGCCGACAACCTGATACGAGAGCCTGTAGCGGTGCACCGGCTTGACAGGGATGCCGCAGAGGATGGCTTCGCCGCCTGACTTGACTTCGGTCATTTTGCCATGTTCGCCTTCTACTTGGGAACCGACATTGCCAAAGTTCCAGATGCCACCTGCTTCACGGACCATTCCCGCTTCAGAGGCATTTGGAGCGATTTTCAGATTGCGCACTTCAACCGTGCCATCGCTTTCTGCGAAGAAGGCAAACAAAACGCTGGAGAATTCGGCGGGAAGTGTCAGTTTTGCTTTGATGGTCGTCCATTCTTTGTTGACAAGATGCCAGTTGGAACCTGATGAGGCGCTGTGCAGATATTTGCCTTTGCCGTTATCGGCCCGCAAAGCCCATTCGATATATGCCTTGAACTTGCCGCCTTCATCACCGCGCACGTCCAGGGATAGGTCGTAGGTAAGGCAGGGGATCATTTTATTGAGATTGTAGTAAATCATGGCGATGTTCTGTCCCTGTGGAGTCAGAACAGCCTGGTTGTCGGAGAATTTGAACAAATTGGTGTTGCCCCTAAACGCCCATCGGATCGGGATGCCGTTGGTACGGACGGCAAAGTCAAAGTTGAAATCTGCTACATCCTTTATTTCATTGATTTGCAGATTCTTGAATCTTACCGCCTTGTCGCCGATGACACGGATGACGATGTAGGGATTTTGCCATTCGGCGGGAATCGTGATGACATCCGTGATTTTCTCGAATTGCCCCGTGCCTGAAATCGTAGGCTGAAGCAGGAACGAACAGTATGCTTTCTGGCCGTCCTTGAACTGCGTCCCCTCAATGTAGATTCTGTAGACGGCTCCTGCTTCGGCCATTGCCTCATAACTGACCAGAAGCGGAGTGTCGTAAGGCAGTTGAATGCCATGCTGAATCAGCAATGCCCTGTCCTTTTCGCGGAGTGGCTTCATGTAAAGAACGCCGTCGGTGACTTCAACCTTGCTGCCCGCGTCGGCGCTGATGTTCCATGATTCGGGCAACTTTTGCGGGGAGACCTTGCTGAAGTCAGCATTCTTGACAAATTCCGCCGCACAAAGCATGGCAACGGAAAGGAATGAAAGCAGTACCAAAAGCCTTTTCATTAAGATTCAAGGATTCCATAAAACTGGGAGTTGCCAGAACACTCTGTTTGCAGATCAGAGTGCAGCTGCGGACCAAGGCAGTTTTTTTCGCCGCTCGTTTTTTGACATGAGTTTGTCGTAGGTGTTCTGGAGGTTTGTCCAAAGATGGACAGGGATGCCAGTGGATTTTTCTAAGGCAATGGCTAGCGTGGGTGTTACTGCAATTGTCTGATTTAGGAAGTCATTGAGCGTTTTCAGGTCAATAGACGCGGCTTTGGCAAACTGCGCAGGTGTCAGTTCCATTTCCTCCAGTTTTTCCTGAAGCATTTCGCCAGGATGATAGGGAACGGGAGATGTGTATTGTTTTTGTGCTTTCATGGTATTCTTCTCCTCAAGTATGATAGTCAACAATTTCAACTATAAGCGCGTCTTTTATTTCCGTCCAAATGTACTTGCCGTCTTTGTCAGTGGGTATTGGTTGTGTCAACGGGGTGATAATGAGTCTATAGGGGTGAACCAGATCCATTGACCATTGTCCCTTTCGATTATCTTTCAGTTCATGGAAGCGTCCAGGGGTATTTCTGATGGTCTCAAAGGTTTCTGCATTGGCGAGGACGGTTAATCTGGAGTGTAAGCGTCGGGCGCAATCTGCTCCAAGTGTTTTGGTGGCATAGCGGATATCGCTCGCGCATTTTTCCAGTTCCTTTGTCTTGTACTCGATAATCATCCTGGCGTTCTGCCTGCATTGTGGTGTTTAGGATTTAAGATATTGTTATTGGCATGAAAAGTCAAAAAAGACGGACTTTTTGACGATTCAATCAGTGGTGGCAACAATCAAAAGGCTTATTTGGGCAGCCTAATCAAATGTCTATTGTTGGGGAGTTGTGCGTTATGATACACCGTCGCGTCATCGACGCGCACCGTATATCCTTCCTTCACGCCTGGAAAATGAGTGGTTCCATCGTCGGGACAATCCCAGAAAATCTGCACGCGGTGGCCGCGGAAGGCAATGCTCCACGTCAGATAACCCGTTTTCGGATCAAGCGCGGCGGGGAGAATGGAAAAGCCCTCTGGTTCGGGCATGAAGCCGATGACGTGCTTGACCATCATGTCGAGTCCACCCGCCATTTCGGTTATGAAGAGCATGTAATTATCCACCAGGCGGTCGGGTCTTTGATAGCCTGATGCACGGCCGCCTTGCGGACGCATGAAAAGTTCCATGGTCTTGCGGGTGATCCACGCGGCGGAATCGCGGTCATATCGCGCCAGGCCGATTTCGACGAGATAGTTGTTGCGCCCGCATATATCGCCAGACCAGATGTGGCCTCGACCTGGGTAACTCAGCGCAATGGTTGGCACGGCATAGCGGGAACCAAACTCCTTCGGGTCTTTCAGTAGCGCTAGAACCTTTTGCGCCTGCTGCTCTGTGGGGATGCCTGCCATCAACGGCGTGAAGCCGCTGGCGGCACGGCAGAGAAGTTTCGTATGGTCGTCGGCAAACACGTCGTAGTAGAAGCCGCTTTCCTCA
>JAGCTA010000104.1 GCA_017963875.1 Victivallales bacterium
ACTATTGACCTAACGCCATTCATGTTTGGGGTAGCGTCGTGAAAGCATGGGTTTGATTTTTGGGTATTGAACAGACCAGAAGGACTCCATGTCGTCGGTGATTTGCACGGTACGGTTGTTGGGGGCAAGGATATCCATGAGAATGGACGCACGGCCTCCCGCGATGCGGATGGTCTTGGTCATGTCATAGATGTCCTGAATGCGTGCGCGTCCTTTGGGCGGTTGTCCTGGAGCATAGGAAATCTTCATGCGGCGACCGCGTGGAAGCATGATGACTCCAGGCGCATTTGATTCAACGAACTGGATGTCACTTCCGCTGAGCAACTGCCGTGCGGCATCCAGGCAGTTTTTTGCCTTGACGGCGCGGTAACTCGTCTCTCCCGCGCAAAGCATCCTATGGATTTTTGCAATGTCGGCTTCATCATAATTTGGCAAAGGATGTTCAGGCATGATTTCCCGAAGCCAGCGGACTCGGTTAATCCATTTTTCGACATCTTCGTCCCAATTCGGCAATGTGAGTTTTCCTTCATCCAGGCGTTTGGCAAGCAGTTCTGCCGCTGCGATTGGATCTGGATCTTGGCGAAGGGTCTCATCAAGCAGAACACCGAGGCATGACATCGTCAGTCTTCGGCGGACCTGCTGCGATTGCTCCTCCCAATAGACTTCGTCGCCATCTTGAAGTGCGTCTGGAAAATCCTCCCACAGCCATTGTTCGCGGATTCCTGATGCCAGTCCAAGAAGGAGTTTTGATGACTGGACGCCTGTGCCTGCCACTTCACGGATTTCAGCGGCAATGAAAAGGTCTTCATCCCGTGCGGCGCTGTCACGACTCTGTTCGGCACGTCGTCCGCCCGCGAGTTCGCAGATGAGAGTCCCCTGACTTTTGCGTTTTGCGAGTCTGTCAGGAAATGCTTTCAGAATACATCTGAGGAATGATGCTTCGTCTGTTGAATGCGTGTCCCATCCCATGCGGTTGCCGATACGCATACAATCCTCGTATGCACGCCAGGCTTCCCTTGCCGCGCCTCCATGGATTCCAAGACGCTGGCAGATGTCTGGCAGGAAATCGCTTGAATGTGCGGCTTCCAGCAATCCCATCTGGATGATGAAATCGGATTCAGGCAAATCTTCCGTCCGTTTTTGCCTGCGTGCGGTCTGCCGATGCTCTTTGAGTTGCTGCGTACCAGCCATTGCACTGGTGATGATTGGGCGGCCCGCAACCAATGCCGCCGCCATTGCGGCTTCTTTGAAACAACCGTTTTGTGCTCCATTGAGAAGCAGAAGCGACAGCCTTGGATGAGCAGGGACATTTTGGAGTTTTCTTCCGAGTTCAGTCAACCCATTTCCGTTTTCATGGATGAAGCCCAATTGAATCAACAGTTTCTGCGCTTCAATAAGAGGTTTTTCGGGGGGGACTTCAACCCAGGGAAATTGCAATGGGTCATGAAAACCGTATGCAGTGACAGCCAATACCGCTTCTGCCAAATCGACTCGGTTGATTTCAGGGATTCCACGGACAGGTGTCTGTGATTGCTCAAGTTCCGACTAGAGGCGCTGGCATGTCCCTGGGGCTTCACGGCCCGCGCGTCCGCAACGCTGGTCGGCGGATGAACGCGGGATTTTCTGTGTTTCCAGCATATCGACGCCTCTGATGGGGTCGAAGTTGCTGATGCGCATCAAGCCACTGTCAATGACATGCCTGACGCCTGGAATGGTCAAGGATGTTTCAGCAATGTTGGTGGCAATGATGATTTTTCTGCGGTCAGACGGTTCCATGACCGCACGTTGCTGTTCAGGAGGCAAATCACCATACAGCGGCAGGAAGAGAAGAGGTTCTGACGAATGGATTCTGCGGCATTCCTCTTCAGTTTTACGGATTTCATATCCACCAGGCATGAAAATCAATACGTCCCCAGCTAGACCGCTATTCAGAAGACGCTTTAGGGCATTGGCGGCGTTCTGGAAGACATTTGGTGGAATGGGGTGCTTGAGATATGTGATTTCAACAGGATACATTTTGCCTTCCGCATGGATGGAGACGCTACCTGGCAAATAGTTGAGCAGCAAGTCAATGTCCAGCGTTGCAGACATGACGAGCAGTTTCAGGTCAGGGCGGCGTGTCTGGCGGCAATGCCATGCCATGGCTAGGCCGATGTCTACATTCATGCTACGTTCATGAAATTCATCGAAAACGATGGCGGATATGCCTTTAAGCTCAGGATCGCTGATCAACATGCGTGTCAGGATGCCCTCGGTTATGAATATGATGCGCGATTCAGGGGAAAGGATTCGCTCATAGCGCGTCTGGAAACCGACGAGTGAGCCGAGGGGGACTTTCATTTCTGATGCCACACGTTCAGCGAGCATCCGCGCGGCAAGTCGCCGTGGCTGCAACACGATGATTTTGCCGTCTGAAGGCAGCATCTCCAGCAGCATTTGTGGAACCTGTGTGGATTTGCCTGAACCTGTCGGCGCAGAGATGACAGCGAGCCCTGTCGATGAAACTGCCTGCTGAAGTTGGTCCTTTATCTGGAAAATAGGAAGCATAGGGGAGGGGGATAATCATGAATGGTGAACGGGTTATTGTCATAATATAGCATCAATGGCTACAGTTTTGAGATTTTCATATTATATTTCTATGAAATGGCCTCTCTGGGAAAGAGGTCAAAATACAATTCATTGATTACTGGATTATGCAAAAAACAAAGAAAAAAACAAATCGTTGGATTATCATTGCTATAATTGCAGTCGTTGTTTTTCTTTTATTGGCAGTTGGGGGCTGTTGGATTTATGTCTGTCATCTGCGCAATGAATTGACAGATGTGAAGCCGCAGGAAATCGCGACGGCGCAGGTCACAGAACCAGAAAAGAGAAAACTTGGGGAGACAGACAAGAAGTTCAGCAAAGGGGTCAAGGAGGGAAAGTCTATGGAACTCGAACTTCTTGGGGAGCAACTTGATAAGATGATTGCCCTATTTGATGAATTTAAACCGTTGAGGGGACATGTTTCGCTGAAGCTTGACGGTGAATTCATCAAGGCAAAGGTCAGTCTTCCAATGGAAAAATTCCCCATGTTTGACGGACGCTATCTGAATGGAGAATTCAAACTCAAGGCTTCCGTGTCTAATGGAAAACTGAACGCGGAGGTGATTGAGGGAACGACTGAACAAGGTAAGCCATACCCAAAATGGCTGGTGAAGAAACTAAACGATACGATTGCTTCTCCAGCTTTCCAGCAACGCCGCAGTGCCGACCAGTGGCTGAAGAAGTTGGAATTATTGAAAGTCATGGAAGGAAAACTGAAACTCAAAACGAAGTGAGGAACTTCATGGACGATATTTACGAACTGCTGGACTCTGGCTATGGTAGAAAACTGGAGCGTTTTGGCGAAATCACTCTTGATCGCCCATGCGCACAGGCTGTTTGGAGACCGCAGTTGGATGCTAGTGCGTGGCAAAAGGCAAACGCGGTGTTTCATCGTGAGGCTAAAAACGCTTTCTGGGAACGGCATACAAGAGTCCCTGAATCATGGCGTTGCCAAGTAGGAAATATCGTTTTTCGCCTTCAATTGACGGATTTCGGCCATGTCGGCGTCTTCCCTGAGAACGTTTTGTGCGGGAG
>JAGCTA010000105.1 GCA_017963875.1 Victivallales bacterium
CATCAAGGAAAAAACGTTATCTTGCCTGAAGATGTCACTGGGGTCAGGAGAAGGGCATTTGGGCGTAATGGAATAGGTCGCCATGGAATGTTATGTTTTTGTGACAATTACACCGTATCAACAAGGAAGGGAAAGAAAGAGGCCATCTATCATATTTCATCAACTTCAAAATCACAGGCATTATCGGTTGATACCCCGAAGATTCGCATCTTATCTATGGATTCTCATGGAACAACTCTAACGGCAACAGTTGACAGAAATTTGCCAGACGCCAATAAGGTGTTGGAGGAATTGGCAAAGAGATTCATTGCTGACCCGTCTTTTCGTGTTACCGTAAACGGGAGAACAATGGAAAATTCTGAAATTATGCAAGAAGCACACTCTGAAAAGTTTACAGTTCATGTTAATGATGTAGAATTAACTATTGAACTTCTTTTGATTGATACAGAAAAAGCGCATAAAAAAGCTTCATATCAAGGCGTCGCCTTTTGGCAAGCAGGAAGATTAGTAGGTGAACCAAGTTGGATGGTTGGAAAACATCCAGTTCTTGATGGGAGAACTCAAATTGCTAAACGATACACTTTTATTGTTCGCTCTGAAGACTTTGAACTATACATTAACGAAGATTGGACTGCTTTCATCATTTCTCCTGTGATGGATGCTGTATATGATGAAGTAGCCAATCGGATTGAAAAGCTACTAGGTGACATTAACTTGAAAAACATACAAGGAATAAAAGCCTCGGTGCAACAGGAACACCAAGAAGAATACAAGAAATTATCTCGTGTTGGGAAATTAGAGGTAGATGATGTTATTACCCATATTGTAACCACCAAACCTGCAATTACCAATGAAGCACTGTCTGCTGCAGTAGGTGCAGTGATTTCTATTGAACAGACACGAAGTGGAGTAGAATTACTCCAGAAACTTACCACTTTGGATCCAGATGAAATTGATACGCTTAATAGGCTACTGGATGATTGGAGTGTCAAGGATGCAATGTGCGTTCTTGATGAAATAGATAGAAGACTTTCTGTTATTGAGGCTATTAGAAAGTTACACTATGATAAAGGAACAGATGAATTGCATACTCTTCATCCATTAATCACATCTGCACGTTGGGTTTTTGGGCCAGAATTTGATTCCCCTGAATACTCTGCAAACCATCAATTGCGTACAATAGCAAAAACACTCTTCAATGTTGATGATGCTGATTTTCAAGATGGAATTAAGCGTCCCGACCTCATTGTGAAAGGTGATTCTACTATTGGATTAACTACAACAGAGGAATTTTCTGAAAATGGAATCACATACATTGATAAGGTTCTTCTCGTGGAACTGAAGCGTGGAGGATTTAAAATCACAAGACAAGAACGAAATCAGGCTCAAGGATATGTTGAACAATTATTTGATTCGAAAACATTAACATCAAACAGTAGAGTCACTGCTTTTGTTGTGGGTGATTCAATAGAATCAGATTCTTTGAGAAAAACAATAGTTTGTGAGGAAAAAGGTGTTGTTTATGTGATTTCATATGCTCAATTAGTTGATTCTGCAAATCGGAGACTGTTTAGGTTGCGTGAGATTTTATCCGATCGATATGAAAAGTATACTGGTCAAGAATTGGCCAATAAAGCCATCCAAATGCAACTTCCTTTCTAAACTGTTCGTTCTTGTAAATGCCTGACCTCGCCTTCACAACACGAGTCCCTTTGGCGGTGATGATTGCGATGGGCATCAAGCAGTGGGAGAACCGCGCGGCGATGCCGATTCCTGTCAAGGGGAGATGCGCGATGACCTGCTCGAAGTCCTCGGACGCAAGGGAGTACGCCAACTTCCTCGCCTGGGCAGAACGCGTGTTCAGGCCGGAGGCGTTCGCCGCGCTTCCCGCATGGGAGGCTGTAGAAGGCTGGCGCGGCAAACTGGTCGCGGTCTGCGACTACGAGGCTTCGTACACCGCACCGAATCCTCCCGTCTGGAACGAGGGCTACCCCGTCTGGTGGCGCTTGACCAACGTCCGTCTGCTGGACGAGCCGATTCCCTGCCGTGGCAGCGTGGGGATGTGGCGGTTGCCGGAGGACGTGAAACAACGAATCAACAAAACATAACAGGAGACTGGAACATGGAAAGAAAAATCACAATAGACCAAAGCAAGTGCAGCCACTGCGGACTGTGCATCAAGGACTGCATAGTTTCCTGCCTGGAGTTCGGCGAGGAGGACTTTCCCCGCTACAAACAGGGGATGGACACCCAATGTGTGGGATGCCAGCACTGCATGGCGATATGCCCAGGCGAGGCGTTGTCGTTCGGCGGGCTTGACCCGGCAGCGTCGGAAGCAACCGCCTATGGAGACAGCGACGGCCTTCTGCGGCTCATCAAATCGCGGCGCAGCGTGCGCCTTTTCCGTCACGAGGACGTGCCGCCCGAAAAGATAGCCAAACTCCGCGAGATGCTGGCCTACACGCCGAAGGGCGGCAATGTGGACTGCCTCCATTTCACCATTGTCGGGACCCGCACGAAAATGGAGGAAATCGCGAAAATCGCCTATGACGCGGCTGAAAAGTCAACGTCGCCCATGATGAAGTTCATCACAGAAAGCAAGACACGCGGCATCGACGTCATCTACCGTGGAGCACCGTCGATGCTGATAGCCTCCATCGACCTGAACAAGGCGATCGCCGGCTGCGAGACGGTCGATCCCGTCATCGCGCTCTCATACGCCGACCTCTACGCGCAGAGCCTCGGCCTCGGGACGCTCTGGGACGACTGCGCGTTCTTCGCGGGGAAGGAACTGCCGCAGGTACTTGAGGCGTACCAGATTCCCGACGGGTACACCTTGAGCTTTGTGCTTCTGCTTGGCGTCCCCGCAGTCAGATACCGTCGGACGGTGCAGAAGAAACTTGAGCATGTAACGGTATTATGACGAATGCCCGACCGCACGTACATAGCCATAGACCTCAAGTCCTTCTACGCCTCGGTGGAGTGCGTGGACAGGAGGCTTGACCCTCTGGCGACCAACCTGGTTGTGGCGGACGAATCACGGACGGAAAAGACCATCTGCCTTGCGGTCTCGCCGTCGCTGAAGGCCTGCGGCATCCCCGGACGGGCGCGGCTCTTCGAGGTCGTACAGAAGGTGCGCGAGGCAAACGCCATGCGGCAGCGGAACGCGCCGTGCCGCCGCTTCACGGGCAAGTCCTTCAACGCCCCCGAACTGGCGGCGAACCCCGCGCTGGAACTCGGCTACATCGTAGCGCAACCGCGGATGGCGAGGTACATGGAGGTCAGCCAGAACATCTTCTCCATCTACATGCGGCACGTCTCGCCCGACGACATCCACGTCTATTCCATCGACGAGGTGTTCATCGACGCCACGCAGTACCTGCGGATGTACGGCCTGACGGCCCACGAGTTCACGATGAGGCTCATCCAGAGCGTCCTCAAGGAGACGGGCATCACGGCCACGGCGGGCATCGGGACGAACCTCTATCTCGCCAAGGTGGCGATGGACATCGTGGCGAAGCACATCCCCGCCGACAGGGACGGAGTCCGCATCGCGGAGCTGGACGAGACGTCCTACCGCCGCAGCCTCTGGACGCACCGCCCGCTCACGGACTTCTGGCGTGTCGGACACGGCTACGCCGACAAACTGGAGGAGCACGGGATGCGGACGATGGGCGACGTGGCGCGGCGGTCGCTGACGGACGAGGACACGCTCTACCGCATGTTCGGCGTCAACGCGGAGCTTCTCATCGACCACGCCTGGGGCTGGGAGCCCTGCACAATCGCCGAAATCAAGGCTTACAGGCCCGCGAGCAACAGCATCAGCGTCGGGCAGGTGCTCCAGGACCCGTATCCCTTCGACAAGGGGCGGCTGGTGGTCAAGGAGATGGCCGATTCCCTCTCGCTCGACCTCGTGGAGAAGCGGCTGATGACCGACCAGATGGTGCTTACCGTCGGCTACGACGTGGAGAACCTCAAGGACGGTCGCGCCTACGATGGTCCCGTGGAAATCGACCGCTACGGGCGGAGCATACCCAAGGAGGCGCACGGCTCGATCAACCTTGAACACCGTACTTCCTCATCGAAGACGATTGTCGAGGCCGTTGCGCGGCTCTACGACCGCATCGTGAACCCGAAACTGCTGGTGCGGCGGATGTACGTGGTGGCCAGCCGCGTCGTGGACGAAACCACGGCGAAGTCGCAGACAAAGCCGGAGCAGCTTGACCTCTTCACGGACTACAAGGCGCTGGAGGAACAGCGGGCGAAGGAGCAGGCGGACGCCGAGCGCGAGCGCAAGGCGCAGGAGGCCTTGCTCGCCATACGGCAGAAGCTCGGCAAGAACGCCATCCTCAAGGGGATGAACCTTGAGGACGGCGCGACAGCGCGAGACCGCAACCGCCAGATCGGAGGGCACAAGGCATGAACGACAGCCAATTCCCATACGAGGACATCGTGAACCTGCCGCACCACGTCTCGCGGAACCGCCCGCAGATGCCCCTGCGCGACAGGGCGGCGCAGTTCGCGCCGTTCGCCGCGCTGACGGGCTACGGGGAGGCCATCGACGAGACGGCACGGTGGACGGAGGAACGGCGCGAAATGGACGAGAACGAGCGCGCCGTCCTGGACAGCCGCCTCCGATTTCTCTCCACGCGACTGGAAGAGCAGCCGCAGGTGGAGATAGAACATTTCGTGCCGGACAGCCGAAAGACCGGCGGCGCATATGTCCGCACGATGGGGCGGCTTGCGGCAATATCTCCCGCCTCACGGACGTTAATGCTTATAGACGGCACAGTCCTCAGTCTGGACAACATTACCGCAATCGAAAGCCCCTTGTTCAACACAGTGGAGGATATATGACAGGAAACGAACCCGAACTGAAGGGGGAACTGACGCATCTCATATTCGGGGCGATCAAGGCATCGCCGGAGATGCTGGATTATTGCCTGGACATCGCCACGCCAAAGATTCGCTGGATGATTCTCCAGCAGGCCAATGCGGTGCGTCCATTGCGCGGATTCCGGCTGACGCAGGACATGGTGGACAAGCCGCAGGTGCATAAGTTCCTCTACGGCACATTCCACCGGGAGGCCTGGCTTCAGCACTCATACGCCAATGCGTTATTATGCCTGCCCCCGATACAGGCGTCAATAAGGTTTCTCACCCTTCTGGGCGATGAATGGATGAGGCGGAACTGGCGGCGTTTCTTCGGATTTCTCATCGATCCGCGCATCATCGCAATGACAATGCTCCTCGGCTTCAAGGAGGGCGAGATGTTTCGGCTGGGGCTTCGCCTCGCACGTTGCCACGCGTTTTGGACGCAGAAGCCGAATCTTAAGAACGACCGGTACGGCATTCTGGTGGACGCGATGGTCAATCCGTTCGCCGAGGATGACAGCATGGAAATGCTTGATAAGACAAACAAGAAGCTGCTGGACGCCATCCTCGTCGAGGATCCTGCGCAGAAATACGGGGAGATGGTGGATCGCCTCAAAGCGGCGGAGGCGACCAGCAAGGGCGACAGGGAACAGCGGAACGCATCCGAGAAGACGGCGGAGAACCTCGCCCGTGAACTTGACAAGGCAAAGGCCGATGCGGCTGCGGAAATTGATAGCCTCAAGGCAAAGCTCGCCGAGCGAGAAGAGAGGATTAAGCGTCTTGAGGACGAGAACGGCTGGCTTAAGGCACATGGGGGCGACCTGGACAGGAAATGGGTCGAGGAAATCCACGATTCCCACGGCGATGTCGCAAAAACTCTACGCAGTGCGGAGACAATTCTCCGTGAGCAGGAGGAACGGAATCTCCGCTACGGCACATTGAAGACGCTTCGCCATGATGCGGAACAACTCAAGGAAATGGAGGAAAGGCTCCGCGAGGCGATGAGACTTTCCCTGTCCCTGCATCCGCAGATGAACGACATCTACAGGCAGGTCAAGGCCACCCGCAGGAAAATCGGCGAGCGTCTGGCAGGGACACCCGAGGGCGAGGGGCTTATAGAGGAATCCCCCGTCGTGCTGCAGATAAGGACAGACATCCGCTCCGTGTCGCCCGAAAGCAACTTCCATAGTGCGCTGAACGCCATCCGAGCATTCCTGCGGGACAAGTGCATGGAGACGCTCCTTACACATCAGGAAATCTCATCGCTTTGCGATGAGTGCAACCGCCGCGAGGAGGTTTTGAAGAAAGCGACCGACACCTACGAGGTAGCGAAAAGGCACGTTCCCGAAATATGGAATCCAGGCGAACGTGGTTCGGAACTGGCCGAGACAACGATTGTACTCGACGCATACAACGTCATGCTCCGCTCGCCCGAATGGCAAAATGCGATAAACGAAGGCAACCGCTCGTTCCAGGAGCTTCGCGGCGAATTCATCCGCCAGTGCCGTCCGCTTGGCGGCCTCTTCAAGGAGGTCTGGCTCGTATTTGACGGCAACGACGAGGAGAATGACCAGGAGAGTCGTGACGGAAACGTCATTGTGGCATACGCAAGAAAGAGGCAGGACGAACACAACGCCGACCTCTTCATCCAAGACCTGTTCGGCGGCAAATTGGCCAACGTCAGCGCATGGCTCGTCACCGATGACTACGGCCTTCGCTACAGCGTGGAAGACAAGGCGGGTGCTTTCATACCAGGACACGTCCTTCTGGGGATGACGAGTCAGGGCATTTGATGAAGGAGAGCATAACAGTGAACAGGGTCGAACTTAAAACAGTTTCAGAATTGTGCGGTCTCAAATTTTCAATTCCGCTCTACCAACGTGGATACCGCTGGGAGACACAACAAGTTAATGACTTATTATATGACATCGCTGGATTTATGGATAAAATTGAATCCAGGCAAGAACAGGCGAAAAACAAGGATGTTATGGATGAGTACTATTGTCTTCAACCATTAGCGGTTAAGGAATGCGTCAAAAAAAGCGACTTTCTAAAATCATTGCCCAAAGATGATTGCGTTGAAGATATTCTAGCCCAAACACGAACGGCAATTGCGGATAATGTGTATTGGGAAGTAATAGATGGACAGCAACGTATAACGACTATTTATATTCTGCTTGACATTTTGGGTTGGAAAGATAAGTTCAATATTGAGTTTGTCCGTTGGCGCAAAAAGACAGATGATGAAAAAGATTTCCAAAAGGTTTTAGATAGTATCGACGAGCATAAGGATGAAACAGTAGATTATCATCACATTTGGATGGCAAAGCATACGGCAATTGATTATTTCAAGGATAAAGACGAAATATATAAAGTCAAGTTTCGTGAATCATTGCTTGAGAATGTTCAGTTTATATGGTATGAATCAATTGGCGAGGATCCCGTAAAAGTATTCACACGTCTCAATATTGGTAAAATAGCCCTTACAAATTCAGAACTGATCAAGGCACTGATTCTTAATCGCACTAATTTTGCGGATATGGACAATGATAAGATGCGACTGCGGCAAATTGAGATCGCCTCGCGATGGGACGAAATTGAAACCACCCTTCAAAATGGCGAGTTTTGGATGTTTTTGCACGAACCCGGTTTCAATAACCCTACAAGAATTGACTTTATTTTCAATCTGATGTGCGAGATGGGTATTCTTGATTCTTATATTGCCTCTGAAGATAATGAAAAAAGCAATGATGGGTTATTTACAAAAGATGCCAGGGACAAAATATTTGGAAACGACAAGTATAGAACGTTTAGATATTTTAATGAATTCTTCCATCACCCAGCTTCTACAGATATATCAGAAAAAAACGCAGAGGCACTTATCAAAGAATGCTGGCGCGAGGTCGATTCTATATTTGCGACGTTTAAAGAGTGGTTTGACGATTTGAATCTTTATCACTATGTCGGGTATCTAGTCGCATGCGGTGTGGAGGTGTCCACAATTCTTAACTTATGGAAGATTGCCGACACAAAGGATCAATTTTTAAAGGAATTGGATAAGAAAATAAGAGAAAAGATAAGCGGTTGCTCTAATCTTGATAAACAATATGAGATTGATGGCAATGACAAAAAGACTGCATGTCGACCTTTTCTTCTGCTTCATAACATTCAAACAATCATAAAACAGAATTCTGATGAGACCAATAAGTACAATTTAGGAACATTTTACAAGTTCCCATTTCATCTATATAAGTGTGAAGTTTGGAATGTAGAGCACATAGACTCGAATAATGAGAATACGCTTGAGAAAAGACAGGACCGTGAAGCGTGGCTTAAGTCAACATGGTGTTTCCTTGACGATGGTTTTAACGAAACAAAAGTCAGAATTCTAGATTATTTCAATGGTGAAGAAGAGAAAAGGGACGAATTATTCAACTCTATATATGATGAGATTACAAAGAAGATTAGAGTTAAAAATGCCCAATTAAATGATAGTGAAAAGAATAAAATTGGCAATTTTGTCCTTCTTGACGAGACAACAAATAAAAGTTATGGAAATGCAATCTTCCCTGTGAAGAAGATGATTTTACTGGGAAAAACCCAGGGGCTGGAATATATATTTGAAGAAATCAGGGATGAGAATGGCATCATAACGGGATTTGAACCGAGACCTTTGCGCTTGAATAATGCATCCGGACACAAGACCGCATTCGTTCCTCCCATAACTTTGAGAGCATTTCTTAAGGCCTTTAATCCATTATCAAACAATCCGTTTTCCTGGGACAAAGAAGATGCTGAAACATACCAACGCAATATTGAAAACACGCTTTGCGATTTTGGTGTGAAGGGAGGCGATAAACAATGAAAAACGAGACATCCACTTTTTGGGGCTTCCTCAAAGACCATACCGTTGAAATACCTATTATTCAGCGTGATTATGCACAAGGGAGAGCTGGAAAGGAGGAACTTCGCAAAAAGTTTCTCACTGATCTGAAAAATGTACTGGATTCCAAAAATGAATCAGGGGAAACCATAAAACTTGATTTTATCTACGGGGCGACTGACAGTGGCGTCATGACCCCCCTGGATGGCCAGCAGCGATTAACGACCCTTTGGCTTTTACATTGGTTTGTTGCTTTCCAAGCAAAGAGAATTGATAATGAAACCAAGAAGGTACTTAGTAATTTTACATATGAAACGAGGATATCATCTAGGATGTTTTGTGAAATGCTATCTGGGTTTATGACTCCTCAACCCAATGGCATAACAATATCTAGGCACATTCAGAATCAGACATGGTTTCGAGCTTCATGGAAAAATGACCCCACCATACAATCCATGCTGAGAATGCTGGGGGGGACGGGGGTGGATGACGGTATTGAATGCGTCTTTAAGGACTGCTCAGATTGGAATAGAATTTGGGAAAAACTTACAAATGACAATTGCCCAATAGAGTTCTACTATCTTGACCTATATGGAATACGCCAAAGTGATGACCTTTATATAAAGATGAACGCTCGCGGCAAACCATTGACTAATTTTGAGAATTTCAAGGCAGATCTAGCAGGATATATAAGGAAAAAGAAGGAAATTGAGGAGAAAAATCCATTAAGCGAGCAGCATCCCTGGTTGGATTTGGATAACGAGGAGCAAGGGCTTGCCATCGCGATTGATACGGATTGGATGAATGTTTTTTGGGAGCATCGTTCAAATGATTATGCTTTGGATGAAATCTATTTTGCGTTCCTGAATCGGTATTTCTTTAACGCCTATGCTCTGCAACTAAACAATGTTGCGCAATTGACACTAGGTGTTGATAAAATATTCGATCACTTATATGGCCGCAATTCGACTACTGAAGGCAATGATGGTCGAATTGCCTACCTTGGCTTTGACGAGGTTTATAAAAAGCTGTTCGAGGGGAATCAAGATGTGTTATTTAACCTTAAGGAATCTCTTGATAATTACCAGAAATTCCATTCGGGGCAATATCGTGGAATAAAAATTAAACCTTCATGGGACGAAGACAATACGGGATTTATGTTTATTCCCCAGTATGATGAGCATGATCAGGGGGGAAATGTTGATTTTGCTGGCAATCCGATAAGAACCATAAAAAACATCACGCAGCCGCAACGGGTTGTTTTTCATTCTATTTGTTGTTTTTTCAAGAGGGGATGGAGGAATGAGGGTGAAACTGATGCCGATGCCTTGAAAGAGTGGATTCGCGTTGTATGGAACATTGTAGAAAACTCAAAGATTGATAATATCCAAGCAATGATTGGATGTTTAAAACTAATCGATGAGCTCTCAATGTATTCTCATTCTATTCTCGAAAAACTTTCCGAAGGTGCGGCTTCAATCAAGTCTAATTTCGCCGATGACCAAGTTAAAGAAGAGGTTATCAAGGCTAGGAAAATTAAGGATCACTCAGAAGGTTCAAGTTGGAAAAAGTATATTGAGGAGGCCGAGGCATTAGCATGCTTAAAGGGAAAGATTCTTGTACTCTTCCAAG
Source organism: Victivallales bacterium (assembly GCA_017963875.1). The sequence continues at coordinate 10,391 of JAGCTA010000105.1, forward strand.
ATGGCGAGAACACAACACTATCCACTTTTAAGGAACGTCTTGATTTGCTGAAGAACATTGTAGAAGAAGCGAAAAAAACACCATATTACCTTCAGAAAGTATTACTGTCTCGCTACGAGGCAAAACTTCCGCAAACCATAATCGATTTGACAAACACTGATTCAGGGAAAAAGATATTGCTGACAGAAACACTATGCGATTGTTTCAAGAGAGTTAAAGAGAACTCAATTCCTTCAAATTCACTCTTGTGGGTAAATGATCTAACCTTAACACAGTTGCTGAGCTATAGCCGGGGGAAAGCTGTATCATCTGATGGTAATGTTGCTGTCTTATGGGGAACTAATGGTCATAAATGGAGGAGTTTTGGAAATGATGTAAGAGGGAATGTTATTCTAGGAAATCAAAGAACTCTTTTATTGACAACGAAAGGGATAGAGGTGCTTAATGGTGAACGAGTCGCGAACACCAATTTTCTGTGTGGGAAAAATGTGTTTTTCAAGTTTAATGAGCACTGGTTCCAATGGTGGGGAATCCCCAATGACACCGAGTTTGATGTATATTTGCTAAAAAAGGATTGGCACAATAATGAAGAGTCTCCATGGGAGGAACATGATGAGGATAACACCAAGTTGGGCGATCAGCAAACGCTGTATTGTTTCAAAGTGTTTGCTGGTGAAAACGAGGATTCGTTCATAGAGAAATTGAATGAATTAATTTCTCTTTCCCATCAATAGTTGCCTCTGAATGTAAATGGCAGTCGGCTACGAATGTAGTCGGCTGCCTTTCACTTCTTCCTTATTGGTTCACAGCCTCGTCCTCTATCATCTCCTCCGGCTCGTCCTCGCTGACGGGACCGCTCGCCTCGGGCATCTTCTCCCGGATAGCGGCCTCCAGCTTCGCTGCAAGTTCGGCATCCTCGGCGATGGCCTTCTTCGCGCCCTCGCGCCCCTGGGCGATCTGCACGTC
>JAGCTA010000106.1 GCA_017963875.1 Victivallales bacterium
CGTAGTAACAATGTTGGAGTTGGCTTTTGATGGATTAAGAACAGGTGGATTTGCGTTTCCACAGGTATTTGTCGATGTGGCTTCTAAAGTTCAATTTGTTTGCTTGTTTGTTTGGTTAATATTGTTTGCATTTTATGAAATATTAAACTACGTTTAATGAAAACGCTCAAGAAACAACGTTGGCAAAATCATGTTGGAACATCATTTGGCATTAATGGTAATGAATATGCTGCCTGGTGTGGGGCCAGGGCGAAAACGGATACTGGCAAGGCATTTTGGAAGTTGCGAGGCCGCCATGGCCGCTCCAGAGGCGGAATTGTGCAAATTGCCTGGAATCGGCAGCCATTTTAGCAGAATTATCCACAACTGGGGCAATTACTGCAATCTGGAGGAGGAATTAAGCCTTGTTCGAAGGAGTGGCGTCACCATACTGACTGAAGAGGACGACGCCTATCCACCTCTGCTCCGTGAAATCCATGACCCGCCAATTTGCCTGTATGTTCTTGGAAATTTGACGGCTTTGCAAAACAGTCGTCATTCTCTTGCCATTGTGGGAAGCAGATACAGTACGCCATACGGCTTGAGAATGGCTGACAAACTTTCTTTTGATGCGTGTTCCGCTGGCTGGAGTGTGATTTCAGGGCTGGCAAGGGGAATTGACACTGCTGCCCATCAGGCGGCATTGCGTGCCTGCGGAGTGACGGTTGCGGTCATCGGTGGCGGAATTCTGAATTTATATCCACAGGAGAATACAGGGCTTGCACAGGGAATCATTGCCAACGGCGGTGCTGTAGTCACGGAATTTCCAATGCGGCATCGTCCTGACAAGCGGAGTTTCCCTTTGCGGAACAGAATCATCTCTGGCATGAGTCAGGGGACGATTGTGGTGCAGGCTGGGCTTCAGTCGGGGAGTCTGATTACGGCTGCACAGGCGCTGGAACAGAACCGAACCGTTTTTGCGGTTCCTGGTCCCGTGGATGTCGAGCATTTCAGAGGTTGTCATGCCCTTCTTAAGGACGGAGCCCGATTGGTCGAGTCATTTGATGATGTCTCAGACGAATTTTCACAGTTCCCGACACTGTCAAGACGTGTCATTTCAAAACAAAATGAACTAAAAGACACAAAAACATCGTCTCATGAATTGCAAATGTCGGAGTTAGAGATGAAATTATGGAATTTACTAAATGATGGCGAGATGATGGTGGATGACATGATCGACTTGGTCGATGATGATCCATCCAGTGTCTTGGCCTGTCTGATGACGATGGAATTGCGGCATTTGGTCAAGCAATTGCCTGGCAAACGCATTGTCAGAATCAATCAATAATGGCGGGGATGGTTGAAAACTGCGTTCCCGCAAAAACAATATAGGCGACAAGGAATAGCAAATGAGTAAGACGTTGGTAGTGGTCGAGTCTCCAGCAAAGGCTCGGACAATTGGAAGGTTTCTTGGTGGAAACGTTCAGGTTCAGGCATCCATGGGGCATGTCCGCGATTTGCCGCAACATTCGCTGGGCATTGACATGGAGCATGATTTCAAGCCTGAATATGAGTTGACGCAGAATGGAAAGAAAGTTATCAAGGCATTGAAGCAGGCGGCGACAAGCGCGGACCAAATCTATTTGGCGACAGACCCTGACCGCGAGGGCGAAGCCATTGCCTGGCATCTTCAGGAGGTGCTTGGTCATGGGTGCAAAGGGCAGTTCCATAGAATCACATTCCATGAAATCACCCAGGCAGCCATCGAAAGGTCATTTCGTCAGCCAGGGACCATCAAGGAGGACTTGGTGGCGGCGCAGCAGGCAAGGCGTGTACTGGATCGAATCGTCGGTTATCAGGTGAGCCCGCTCCTTTGGAGAAACATCAAGAAGGGGACGAGCGCTGGCCGTGTGCAATCGGTGGCTTTGAGGCTTGTCGTGGAACGTGAACGTGAAATCCAGGCATTCGTTCCAGAAGAATATTGGAATCTCGATGCGTTGTTCCAACTTGCTTCTGGAGGCTCCCTGAAAACGCGTCTTTCACGGCTCAATGGCGACAAGGCGGTCGTCAAGTCAGCGGCTGAGGCTGAAAGACTTTCAGAGGCGCTTCAATCATTCGATGTGAAGCATCGCGTCTCGAAGGTCATGGACACAAAACGCAAGCAGATGCCGCCTCCGCCGTTCATTACCAGCACTCTTCAGCAGGCATGCGGAAGCGCGTTGAAACTCGGTGCCAGCCAGACGATGCGGATTGCCCAGGAACTGTATGAAGGTCTTGAGTTGGGAAGCGGCGGCGCAGTCGGTCTTATTACCTACATGAGAACCGACTCTGTCAATATCGCAAAAGAGGCTCAGGATCAGGCGCGCGAATATATCGGCAACACCTTTGGCAGGGAATATGTGCCTGACAGACCAAATGTCTTCAGGTCGCGGAAGACAGCACAGGAAGCGCATGAGGCGATTCGCCCGACGGATGTCAACCGCACGCCAGATTCGTTGGCGCCGTATCTCTCAGCACAGCAACTGAAAGTCTATAGAATCATCTGGAATCGTTTCCTTGCAAGCCAGATGGCGGCGGCCCAGCAGGTTGACCATGTTATCGAAATCGAAAGCACGGATGGTGCTCTGACAAATTTGGCGTTTCCGACGGATGATGCCCCCAAAGGTGTCGTATGCACTTTCCGCGCGTCGGCCCGTGAAACAGTCTTCCCTGGCTATCTCCGAGTTTACAATATCAAGGACATCGGCGAAGAAGACGGTCCTGACGAACAGTCGCTGCCAACGGTGGCTGAGGGAACGTCCTGCGAATTGAAGGATTTGCTGAAGGAACAGTGCTTTACGACACCTCCTGGACGCTATTCGGAAGCCAGTCTTGTGAAGGCTCTCGAACTTAATGGCGTCGGGCGACCGTCAACATTTGCCACGACGGTCAATACGATTCAGGAAAGGGAGTACGTTGAAAAAGTGAAAGGAAGCCTTGTGCCGACGCCACTTGGTTTTCAGGTGAACGACTTCCTTGTCCAGCAGATGCCCGAACTCTTTGATATTGGCTTTACATCGCAGATGGAAGAGGAACTGGACCAGGTCGAGGAGGGGACTCGCAACTGGGTCCAGATGCTTCATGAATTCTATGACAAATTCAAGGGATGGCAGCATGCCCATGAGACGGCGAGCGTGAAGTTGCCTGACGCCGATGTCAAGGAAGTGCTTAATGCGATTCCTGATGATTTTGCCTTTGATCCGCCAGTCCAAAGGGGCACACGGAAATATGACGATGCCAAGTTCTTCAAGAGTGTGAAGGAGCAGCAGGCCAAAGGAAAGGAACTCTCGGAACGCCAGATGAATGCGTTGACGAAGATGATTGCGCGGTATTGGAACAGGTTGCCTGGCATGGATGCGGTTGTGGCACGCGTTGGTTTGTCCGAGGCGGTGGCCAATGCGCTGCAAGAACTTGAGAATGAGGCAAATAAACCGCCTGTTGAAATTCCCCAGCCACTCAAGGTCTTGTTTGAACGGATGAAAGACATTGAATGGGAAGCACCCGTCAAGCGTGGAACACGCATTTACGATGATGGCAAGTTTGTCAAGTCTCTTCAGA
>JAGCTA010000014.1 GCA_017963875.1 Victivallales bacterium
GATGCTGTTCTTCGCCGTTCTTGTCTCGGGCTGCGGCGAAGGATACATCGAAGGGCTGGCGACGCCGTTTGTTCAAAAACTGCATGTACGAGACACGGGCCAGTACATGAACTTCGCGCACTCCTTCTGGTCGGTCGGTGTCACCGTGACCACCATCGGCGCAGGTGCGCTACTGATGTGCGGCGTCAGTTGGCGACTGATTGTCGGCGTCATTTTCCCCCTGACGATTCTTGCCGCGTCATTGTTCCTCATGCGCGAGAAGAAGGGGCAGGAATACCCCGAACCGACCACGCGCCTTTCCGTTCCCGACGTACTCCGTCAAATACGCGACATCTTCCTGACGCTACGTTTCTGGCTATATTTCCTTCTGATTTTCATCGCTGGCGGCGCTGAATACTGCCTGACCTTCTGGCTGGCGAGTTTCATGCAACTCAGCATGAAGACAGGCGCGCTGCTTGGCGGACTCGCCACCGCGACGTTCGCCCTCGGAATGGTCACGGGACGCATGGGCTGGGGCATCCTAGTTCCCGAACGAAGGCTCGGTCAGTCGCTTATCGTGGCGTGTTGCGCTGGTCTGCTGCTGTCATCAATGATTCCTTTTCTGACTCCAGATTTGCCCATCGGCCGCACGGCGACGCTCACGCTCCTCTTCGTCCTTTTGTATCTCATCGGAATCACCATCGCGCCTCTCTGGCCGACAATCCAGACTTATTCTGTCCAGCGATTGCCTAAGCATTTGGACGAAACAATGATTTTCATCCTGCTCTCCAGTTCAGGCGTTCCTGGATGCGGCATCTTCACGACCATCATGGGCGTCATTGGAGACGCATGGGGCCTCCGCATCGCCTTTCTCATCGTACCGACCTTCCAGTTCATCATTGCGCTAACTCTTCTTTTGGAATCCCACTTCAGGCCTGTCAAGAGGTAGATTGTCATGGACCTTCAGCAAAAAGTCCAGAACGCATTGGAACATGTGGTCGAATCAGGTTTGGAATGCGGCTGCCAAGCCGCCGTTTACATTGATGGCGAATTGGCGATCAACGCCTGTGCTGGTTGGACCGACTGGTCGCGCACGCGAAAAATCAATGAAGACACGCTCTTCCCAATTTATTCAGCGGGGAAGCCACCCTGCTCCACCGTGCTCCATCGCCTCGTCGAGGCGGGTCTCGTCCGCTACAACACACGCATCCGCGACTTCTGGCCAGAGTTCGGCTGCAACGGCAAGGAGGACATGCAGGTATGGCATATTCTCTCCTACCGTGCGGGCCTCTTCATCCTTCCGAAGGCCACGGAGGAGGAAAAGGCGGATTTTTGGACAATGACCGAAAAGATGGCCGCGGCGCATCCATCCATTCCACCAGGCACGCGCCAATTGTATCATCCAATCACCTACGGCTGGCTTGTCGGAGGCATGGCATGCCATCTTCTCGGCACGCGTGATTTCCCAAAAATCTTCCGCGAATGGGTCGGCGAACCCGCGCACATGGACCGCTTCTTCTATGGCACCAACGACGCCAACGCGGCGACACTCGTCCCCGCACCTGACGGCACCATCATCGACCCGATGGGCATCGCATGGATGAACTCGCCCCTCGCGCGAAGATGCTGCAACCCCGCCGCCTGCGCCATGTCCAACGCCCTTTCCATAGCACGGCATTACGCCGCAATCGACCGTGGCGAACTGCTTACTCCGCAGACGATTGCACGCGCGACCCGCCCATGGCGCAGCCCCGACGACCCATTTGAATTCATCCGCAGCAATTGGACCATTTTCGGCCTCGGTTACGCATTGTCAGGTCCCATCGGCGATATTTCGCGCAATTTCGGCCACGCTGGCTGGAACGGTGCGCAGGGCCTTCTCGACCAGAAGCACCACATCGCCATCGGCTTCACACGCAATGTGTTCGCGTTTCCAACCTATTCCTGCGACGCATTCTACGATGCCCTCGGCTTCAAGGACCGCGACTGGCCAGAGAAGTAGCAATTTGCAATTAACAATTTGCCAAACACCAATTGGCATCTATTGTATAGTGCGATTTGTTTTTTCTTATATCACAATTCAAACAAACAACCATGGAGACCTTAATATGAAACGTTATCTGTTGGCGTGCCTACTGCTTGGCACCCTATGCAGTGCCATTGAAATTCTACCTGGTGGATTCTTCGCATCAGGCGTCCCGACGCCTGTCAAAATCACCAAGGACTCGCCGTATTTTCTTGTTCGCTCAGGCTACACGCTCTTCGTCTCGCCCGACATGAACGGCACGCTTGAACTCCAACTCGCGAACTACCAGGTCGGGAAATATGTTTCTGACACCACTTTCACCCTCAGTAGCCCCGATGGCAAGACGCTGGAAGAAGCCGTCATCCCGCTAAGGAAAAACCATAACATCAAACTCGACAATCTTCCGCTTGGCATCTACCAGTTGAAAATCAATTCGGGGCAGAACGGCTGCACAGTACGCGGGGCTGCAGGATATTGCAGCGTCGAGGCATCGGTCTTTACCCCTTTCAAGCCAAGTTACCATTGCCCTAAGGCCTTTTTCATCGTCAAGTCAGGCCATCTCAAACTGAAATGCAGTGGCGAACCTGAAAAGGAACATGTCGCGCTGACCATCTGGGACTCGAAGGGAAACAAAGTCTTTACAGGCAACACTCTTGGCAAGCGCAAAAACTCCTTTGACGTCGATCTTGCCATTCCTTCCGACCAAGAAGGAACGGTCTGGAGCCTGAAAATGGATCCCGTTCCAGACGTCGGCTTCGAAGACATGAGCATCTCCATGCAAGAGGGCGCAGAGCCGATTCTCGCGCTTCGCCCCGAAGGACTTGTCCTCCCCATCATCCGCACCTATTCAAGTCTGACAGGGAAAGGCGACGAGACCATCAACGGCATCATCATCTCGCCAGTTGCCCAGAGCGTCGCAGGGCTGGAAATTAACTTCAACTATACGTCATTAGATGAAGCCAAGCCGTTCAACTTTAACACAAGTTGGAAGAGTGGCGACAACAATTTGATTCTTGGCATCAATGCAAAATATTCTGAAGTGCTCAGCGGGACGGCTAACATCGTCATCCGCCACAACGGGAAACTCATCCGCGACACCAACGAGGAACTCACCGTCTGCCAAGGGCTCGCCTTCCAGGAAATTCCCTGGGTTGAAAAGGAACCCGCCGCAACCATCACGCCATCTGACCAAGCGCGCGGCTATCAGGTTTTCCAGCGTGCGGAACCAGGCTTCGTCCGCCCGAAGGCACGCCCGACGAAAGACGAAATCCGCAGCGTCATCAAGGCCGAAACCAGCCCAGGACTCATCTCCGCCGAATTCTTCGCGTTGCTGCCGTTGAAGGAATTTGCCAGCGCAGCCGTCACCATCGGCGACCTTCAGGGTCCGAATGGTGCCATTATCCCCGCAAGCGCCATCAAGATGCTCACCGCACGCATCTGGCGGCAGCGCATCGACTGGAATTCGATCGAATACATCACCGCGCCTGAACTGCTGGAAATTAAGGACAGCGTCGCATTGAAGACAATGGTTCCGCAACAGTACTGCGTGCACGTCTCTGTCCCCGCCAAGGCCGCGCCAGGCATCTACCGCGGGCAGATCAAGATCAACGGTGAACTCTGCGCACCATACGAATTGACTGTTGACGACTTCATTCTCCCCGAATACAATGACATGACATTCGGTCTTTACGCGGATGGCGAACGCTGGCACAACAATCCCTACACGGACGAGGAATACGTCAAGGAACTGCGCATGTTCCGCGCCTACGGCATGAACGCCCTCATGGTCTATCCGTTCACGGGCTCCCGCCTGTCCTACAAAAACAACAAATGGTCCATCAACTTCGATGTCTTCCGCCACCACATGAAAATCTATGCTCAGGAAGGCTTTGACGGCGTCCTCTGCATCTCCCTCCAGCACATGAAAAATGCTCTGATTGCAACATTGAAGCGAGAAAAGCCAAACTACACGCAGGAAGATTACGATGCAGGCGTTGTCGCCGTCATTGAAATACTCAAAAAGTTCTCGCAGGAAGACAACTGGCCGAAATACTGCCTCCACACGATTGACGAGCCGCATACAGACGAACAGGGCGTCGAAGCCGCCAAATCACTCGGCTTCATCAAGGAGCATGGTGGAATGACATTTAACACGTGCTATGGAAACATCGTCAAGAAATACCTCAGCAAATGCCTCGACTACCGCTGCTTCAGCACCGTCGCTTATGCCGCCTTGTCCACCGAGGAAAAGACCGAACAACTGCGCAAGGAAACACTCGATGACGGTGCGTTCTTCTGGTGGTATGGCTCGGGTTGCTACACCAACGGCAACTTCCAGCAGGACTGTAACGTCTATTCAAACCGCCACATGCTCGGCGTGTTCAACTGGCGTTCCAAGGCGACGGGTGCATGGACCTGGACATTCCTCCGTGCCAAGGGCAACATCTACAACGACTTCGACGGTGATTGGAAAATTGAGGCCAAGGATGCCTGCATCTGTTATCCGATGCCCAAGGGCAACGGCCTGATCGACACACTCCAGTGGGAAGGCTGCCGCGAAGGCATCTACGACTACCGCTACCTCCGTCTGTGGGAAGAACTCGTCAACAAGGCCGCCGTCACGCCAGCGAAAGCCGCCATTGCAGCTGAAAGCCGCGCGAAAGTCGATGCCGCCGTCAAGGCAATCCGCTGGACGGCGCTACAGTTCGGTGTCAGCAACGGCGAACTACGCGACCTACGCGCACTGCTCATATCTGAAATCAAACGCCTGAAATGACGTTCTCCGCCCCAGAAGGTCACTTTTCACCTTCTGGGGCACTTGCAAGGATTCTTGTAATCAATATATTATAGCATTGAACTTTTTTTCAACCCATATTTTTAGTCACGCGGCCTCGCGACCGCTCACAATCACGCCCAAAAGGAAAAAGAACCATGGCAACAAAGGCAAAGGCAACAGCAAAATCAAAGTTGGACAAACTGGCAATCAATGGCGGCAAGAAGACATTTGAAGGTGCCTTCCCACCGTGGCCCCAGTTCAATCCGAAGACCCTCTCGACCATTGCGGACATCCTGCGCACTGGCAAGGTCAACTACTGGACTGGACAGGTTCCTGGTGAGGAGCCCCATTTCTCCTACGGCATGGCCTTCGAGAGAGCATGGGCGAAGTGGCTAGGCGTCAAGAACGCCATCAGCGTCTCCAACGGCACCGCTGCCTTGCACGTGGCCCTGACAGCCCTGGGCATCGGCTCTGGCGACGAGGTCATCTGCACCTCCTACAGTTTCATCGCTTCCTCCTTCTGCGCCCTGCAGGCCGGCGCCCTGCCTGTCTTCGTCGACACTGGCACGGACCACCTCCTCGATCCCAGCAAGATTGAGAAAGCCATCACCA